>NZ_JAQMUH010000182.1:0-12867 GCF_028331025.1 Anabaenopsis arnoldii
AAAATCTTCCTTGTCCACTTTCCTTCCTTGTCTTCGGTGGTCTTGCCTTCACAGATCATATTAAAAACCTACCCTTGTAAGGAGAGGGAGGGGTCAAATAATATTCGATACACTAATCATGACTTGACAAACATCCTCTAACCCACCCTACTGAAAAAATTAACGTACCTCTTTCAAACTATCAAATTGTTTATTAAACATTTCAGTAAATAGATTCATGACTGTACGGTCTTCACGAACCCTAATATTAGCGGAGATTGACATACCCGACTGCAAGGATATCTTTCTACCATGAGCATCTAAATATTGTTTATCTAAACTAATTGTAGCGGGGAATCTATAAAATTGATATATTTCGTCTGGTGGTAATGCATCAGAGCCTATACTAATAACTTGTCCTTTAATGTCCCCAAACTGACTGAAAGGAAATGACTCAATTCTCACATCAGTCTTCATTCCTTCCCGGACGAAACCAATATCTCTATTGGTGATAAATACCTCAGCCAGAAAGTTATCATCAGGCACAATTTGCAGCAAGGTTTGACTAGCATTTGCTACAAAACCAGGGGTTTTTGCTTGTAAGTCAAAAATTGTTCCCCCCACAGGAGCGCGAAGTTCTTGATATTCAAAATTTAACTTAACTTGAGAAAGTCTACTATTTACATCTGCCAATCTTTGTTCATTACTTAGCAAAATTCTCATGAATTGGCTATCGATTTCGGCAATACGTTTTTTATTATCAGCTATTTTTTCTAAAACACTTTTACCGGATGCAGCTACAGTATTTTTGAGTTGTTCCTGTCCTTGCTCAATGGTAAACTGTAGACGTTGTAACTCCTGCTCTAATTGGTCTATTTCAGCGGTGAGACGTTGTACCTGTTGTTGCTGATTGAGATACTGTAGCTGAGAGATACCACCTTCTTCTGCTAATATTTTAATTTTATCTAAAATCTGTTGCTGGATAGCCAAGCTAGATTCAGTATCACTCTTTCTCACTCGTATTTGAGCCATTTCTTTTCTCGTTTTCTCTACTTCCAACTGTGCTGCGGCCGAGCGAGAATCAAATTCTTTTTGAGCAAATTGTAAACGTTGCTGTTCATCAACTCCTAAACCTGCGACTGTATTCAAGTTACTCAATTCAGCACGTAACAACTCATTTTCATTAACTAAGGCTGTCCTACTTTTTAACAGAAATTCGGCATTTGCTGGTAACTTAGCCCGGATAAACTCCAATTCTGATGCTGTTGTATAACTATTTGCCATTAAGCGACGATAAATTTCGTTTTCCTCAATTAAGGCTTGGCGAACGTTATTTAATGAATCTAATTCAGCAACAGTAGCCACAGTTTCAAAAGTTAGCAGCAAGTCTCCAGGGTTGACTTTTTCCCCATCTTTGACATGAACCGATTTTACCACCCCATTCACAGGGGCTTGCACTTCTTTGATACTCCCCTCCGGCTTGAGTTGACCTGTAGCAGGGACTACTTGCTCAATCTTGGCGAAATAAGCCCAAGTAATTCCAAAACAAGCTAACAATATCAACGACAGCATAATTGTGCGTGACAAAATTGGCGACTGGCGCAACAAAACTGCTTGATCAAAATTAACATAGTTAGGATTTGCTACAGGCCGACTAGGAACTTTTACCGGAGATGTAAGTACCTCTGAGTCGGGATTTAATCCGGTTTTTTTCTTACCGTTACCATTGCCATTAAGTTGAATCATGATGATGTTATTTGTGTTATTTTATTGGGGGTCAAGTTTTGAAGGCATTTAAGAATTAACTTCTTGTTGTTGGTAAAGATGAAAATAATTACCTTTAGCAGCCATTAATTCTTGATGGCTTCCCTGTTCTATAACCCTGCCATTATCCATGACGACAATCATATCTGCATGGCTGACAGTATTGAGACGGTGGGTGATAAAGAATACCGTATTATCTTTGTATGCTCGAGCTAAATTTAGACAAACTTGTCGCTCTGTGGGATAGTCCAGAGCGCTGGTGGCTTCGTCTAAAACTAATAGTTTTGGTCGTTGTAAAATAGAACGAGCGATCGCAATTCTTTGTCGTTGTCCCCCCGAAAGTCCAGCACCGCGCTCCCCTACCCTTGTGTTGTAGCCGTTGGGTAAGGACATAATAAAATCGTGAGCCGCCGCAATGCGAGCAGCCTCAATGATTTCGTCGGTGGTAGAATCAGGATTCGTCAGGGAAATATTTTCCAAGACCGTACCATCAAATAAGAGTGTTTCTTGGGGAACTACACCCACCTGTCGCCGCAGAGAATACAGTTCCACTTTAGAAATATCGTAACCATCAACCAAGATTCTGCCAGACTCCACCTCATATAGTCTCAGCAGTAACTTCATCATGGTACTTTTACCAGAACCACTCTGCCCAACAATACCAATAAATTTACCCGATGGAATATTAAGGCTGACATTAGAAAGTTGTAGCGGTCCGCTGGTTTGAAACCGGAAGGAAACATTGTCAAAGGTCACATTTCCTGATATTTCAGGTAAGGGAATGTTTTGGCGGTCTGCTTCGGCTTCTTCTGGTGTATCGACAATATCGCTTAACCGTTCTAGAGATAAAGCAGTTTCTTGGAAGCTTTGCCAGAGTTGCGCTAAACGTAATATGGGGCTAGTTACGTAACCTGATATAATCCTAAAGGCGATTAACTCACCTAAAGTTAGTTGTCCTTGGAGTACTAAATAAGAACCCATCCACAAGACTAGCAAGCTACTAAGTTTATTCAGAAAACTACTAGTAGAATTAGCCAGGGTGGAAGTGATCACGGTTTTAAACCCGGCGGCTACATACCGAGCATAACGTTCTTGCCAGGAAAAACGCGATTGCAATTCAATATTTTGCGCTTTTACCGTTTGAATACCCGACATTACCTCAACTAAATAGGATTGAGTGTGGGCGTTGCGTTCAGCCTTGGTACGTAACTGTTTGCTAATGGTGGGGGAAGCAATTAAGGTGAGGATCACAAATATAGGAACTGTCCCCAAACCTACTAAGGTGAGCTGCCAACTATAAAACAGCATCACGATAATATAAATTATCGAAAATACCGCATCTAATACTACCGTTAAAGCAGTACCAGTGAGAAACTGACGAATATTTTCTAATTCATTGATGCGGGTGGCTAGTTCACCTACAGGTCGGCGTTCAAAATAACGCAGGGGTAACCGCAGCAAGTGATCGATAATTTGCGACCCCAAACTCATATCAATGCGGTTGGTTGTATCGACAAATAGATAAGTTCTTAATGTGGTCAGTAAGGCTTCAAACACACCCACCACTAAAAGCAAAATCCCTAAAACATTTAGGGTACCAATGCTATTTTGAACTATAACTTTATCGATAATTAACTGAATGACCAGGGGGTTAGCTAGCTGGGCTAGTTGGACAAAAAACGAAGCAATAAAAACCTCTATGAGAACTCGCCGATGCTTGGAAAGATAAGGAATAAACCATTGGATACCAAAGCGCTCTTGCGGTGTTTCTTTGGTAGTAGCTACCAATAAAACTCTCACCTGGGGAGGTAAGTTGTTTTCATCAACGCTTAATTTGGCTACAAATTCTGCGGTTTTGCTGCGGACAATTCCTTGGGAGGGAACACCTACAACAATACTATTAGGTCCTGTTTCATATAAAACAGCATAACTGCCATCATACTGAATTATGGCTGGTGTAGGAATACGCTCAATTGCCGCAATAGGTAGGTCTACTAACTGGGACTTGAGTCCGACTAATTCTCCTACATAAGCACAAGCTGGAAAGGATATACTACCTTGGCGTTTGATTTGCTCATTTAAGATGCGACGAAGCACCTCCCGGCGAAAGGGCATTTTTAGGTGTTTCGAGAGCATTTGTAAGCAAGCAAGAACTGTATCTAATTCCCCCTTACCTCGAAAAAATGGGTAATTTTGACGTTTTTGTTGACCTTTCTGTTGTGGGGATGGTTGAGACTGGCTAATTTGTTCTCCAGGTATGTTGCGAATATCTAAGTCAACGGTGACGATTCCTTTAGTATGCTCATGGTTATCAACTCTCACTTCATGAGTCTCTAAATGAGTATCTAAAAACGATAAATCCGCCGGCGAAAACCCAATTAACCGTGCAGGAATTTTTCCTTTGACTTCAATGGAGTCACTCACTTCTAAGCGAGATCCAGGGGGAGAGTTGGTGACTGTCCCACCGCCACTGACAAACCAGATTTTTTCTCTATCCAGTTGGTGGTGGCGATTTTTACCGGGACTAAGGTAATTTATTTGGACATTTGCTAAGGCTTGCTCAGTAATTTCTCGCAGGTTGGGAACTGTCCTGGCTTGCTGTTTGATCTGCGGACTCAAAACATCAAAAACTTCTGCCAAATGGCTTTTGTTTAACCGGACATTGGCAAATTCTGGGTAAGCACCAAGAAGCTGTAAGTAGTCCGCCGCACTCACGCTTAAACAGATGACTTCAGTAGATGCGATCGCTGTTTCACAGGCTACTTCTCGTAACAAGCTGATTTCCCCCAGAATTGACCCTGGTTGCAGCAATTTCAGGGTAGTGGGGATTTGGGTTTGCGGATCGTATCCTAATAAGCGTATTTGTCCCTCAAACAGAATTGTCACTTGTTCGGGGAGTTTCTCTTGGCTAATAATTTTCCGCCCCGTACGTTGGCGCCAAACTTGTAGTTTTTCCGATAGCCCAGCAATTACTGCAGTTGGTAATTGCTCAAAGCCTTCCAGACTAGCAATAAATTCTTGAAAGGTACTCTTAGTATAAGTCATTCTTATAATAGCTGGTGACGTTGATTGATAATTTCCTGGTAGTTGAATAGTTATAACTATGTCTTACCAATATGGCAAGTAGTTTTTAAGTGTTTGAATGATTATGATCGGCAATTTTAGCCTTTAACCAAGCTTGAAAACGTTCATTCAACAGCCTTTGTCGTACTGTGGGGTCTAACTGAGATGGCAGTAATTTTTCTAAGCGCACAATGACTATCCAGTTCTCTAATTGAGTAGGAGGTAATAGCTGTTGTGGTTGGGTACTAGCCAATATTTTCGCTAAGATAGGATGGATGGATTGTAACTCTACAGGCCCGACTAAGCCATTGGTCTGTGCTTCTGGTCCTTGAGAATATTCTCGTGCCAACTCGCCAAAAGTTTGTTCTCCTGCTTGAATGCGGAAGTAGATTTCCTGAGCCACACCAATATCATTAGTCCGGATTAGGGAATAAATCACCCGATCTAATTGAGATTTGCGTTGGAAAAAATAAGCATCTAAATCCCCTCCCCAGGTAATTTGTTTAAATTTTTCCAGTTTGAATTGGCGAATGGCTATGGCCCTAAATTTCTCATCACTCAAATTATTTTGTTCTAGCCAACTCTGACGTAGTTCCTCAGAAGTGAGTTGATATTGAAGGGCCAATTGTTCCCCAGCACTTTTCTCTTCTTCTGGCGTACAGTCAATGTCGGCTATGGCCTGGTCAATCACCATTTCTTTGATTAAAGCTGGTAGCAATTGGTATTCTTCGAGCAATTGCAAAATTTCTGCTGTGGAAAAATTACTGAGGTCACTGGTAGTTTGTTGCCACAGGTTTTCCGATTGTATCACTGCTGTCATATCACTTTATAAACAATAGTCTTCAAAAGAACAATGAACAAATCTTGACTACGTACTCATTGGTTCCACTTAGGTAGACACAGCAGCCCAGATGTCACGCCTATATTAGGTGTGTTTAGCTAAGGACTCAGGGTGAACCATAGCGGATTGATTACAGCTATTCTTTGGCTATTATGATGTATGAGGCACATATAGCATACTTTCTGACTTGAACACAAGTAAATAAGCATAGATAAATCCACCAAATATTTACGAGATCTGGATGCTGCTGGTGATGGTATTCATACGGTATTTATTTAATTAGAATTTGCAAGAATACTCATGTCGTTATAACCTGAATCCGCATGATTTGGCAAATCCCCAACACATAAGATCAATAGTTTGCCCATAGAAGCTGATAGCCATACTTAATCATTGGGCCGGTTTACCCCCATCCCTTCCGTAGTATTCACCACAGATAGGGAGGGGATGACAACCGATGTTTGTTAGATGAAGAGGAATTGCTGAGTATTGCTCAAGTCAAGCTGAGTTGGGCTGATACCTTCTATTAGTGCCACATCAACACCGCCAACTTGAATCAGGGTATTTCCCATCCGACCTAGGAGATTTACTTGGTTAGAAGTAATGCCCCCCATACCGATGCGGTCTACTCCCACCTCAAAGTCCTTGACTACATTGGTTGCACTGGGTAAAGAACCAGCAACCACCAGCCAGAAGTTATCTGCGCCTTCACCGCCCCAGAGTAAGTTATTACCCCCTTCACCTGCGTAGAGGCTATCATTACCATCACCACCAAACAGGCGATCGCCCACAGTGGAATATAACTCATCATTACCAGAACCACCATAGAGACGGTTCTGACCATCCGGGCTAGAACGCAGCACATCCCGACCAGAACCGCCAAAGAGCATCTGTCCCCGTCCTTCCACTACTTGTAGGGTGTCATGGTCAGCCGCTCCCAGGAGAATATTAGGCTCAGTGGCCGCTTCAATCACCATCAGAGTGTCATTACCCTGACTACCATCAAGCACAGTACCACCAGCAGGTCCCTGAGACCCTAGATATAGGGTGTCATCTCCCTCACCACCACTTGCATAGCTGTTACCGCCCACGGAGATCACATCATCACCCCCAGCAGAATTAACAGTTACATTTGATGTCAAACTAGCTTCCACCGTATCATCACCATTGCCGGTAAAGACTGTGACTCCAGATTGATTAGTGTTCAGGATGAGGTCATCATTATTGGCTGTACCCATAACCACCCCAGGACTGGGCAAATTTAGCGGCTCTTCCAAACGTAAGAGAATGATTTCATTGTTATCTATAGCCGGTGGTCTACCCACTGAAAACGGATAATTATTATCGTTAGTCAGCAGTAGTGTATTTTCATCAATCACCAGCACAGCCTCAATAGTCACGAAGGGGAAGGTAAATGTAGTGTCAGCATCTCCATTCAAATCATTGGGGTCACTGATATTGAGTAAATCAACGATTTCCTCCTTAGACACAAAACCATTAGCATCAATTTGGGAGAAATCCACCTTGAATACCTTCTTAAACTGGGCCGTTGTCCCTTGACCGTTGTCCCGTTCAATCACCAGAAATTCATTGTCATTCACCACCGTTATAGCACCGATCGCATGGTTAGGTTGTGCCATGGGGTAGTAGCCTACCAGACCCTGAAATTCCTGGGATTGGGCATCAAATCTATAAATCCGCAGAGAATTAGCAGGGTCACCTAAAACAGTACCCTCCAGCATCGGATAGATGGTTTTCTTGTCTGGACTGATAGCCATACCTTCAAATCCCCGAGACCGAGCCAGATTGGAGAACACCGGTTCACCCAGGGATTGTTGTACAACTAAGCTATTAGTTCCGGGGAAATCGCTAAAGAAACCATCAACGCCCAAATCGAGGAACTGTTGATATTCTAGTTTGGGGTCACCATTGTACTCCGCAGCCAGAAAAACATCTTCATCGCGGAAAGTGTAGGGGTGTAGAACTAACCCCACAGCGTGGGCATCTTGTACTAAGGTAGTGGGTGGTTGGAGTTGACCACCTACACTAGGTACAATCAGGCGCTTGTTAGGACCAATACCAGCGGCGTAAGTAGCAATCTCAGCTAATTCTTCAGGGCGAGTCAAATCACCGTAGGTGCGAGCGTCACCACTGACCACGAAATCATAGGGTTGACCATTAGCACCACCGAGCAATTGTACCAATGGGATATCAACGCCAGCCGCCGGCATAATCGACTCTTTCAATTCCTTGAGATTACCTACCTCAAAAGACTGAATAAATATCCGTGAAGGATCTGTAAAGTTTTCCTCTACTAAAGTGTCAATTAGTACCTGACCCAAGCTGGTATTGATGGGTGTTGCACCATCTAACAAAGTACCTTCGGTGGCAAAGAAAGTCGGATGCTTGGTTTCCGGATAAATGCCAATTTTACGACCTGTTTCTACTTCTACTTGCTTCACCAAGTCGATAATTTCTTTCAGGGTAGGAACCTTTAACCCATCATTATCAAAGCTAGTTCCCCGTAAATCCGGTAACCGCTCGATGGAATTGAGGGTTTTGATTTCTTCTAGGGTAAAATCTTCACTAAACCAACCCCTATATGTCCGGCCATCTATGGTTTTAGTAGTCAGGCGATCACCAAACTCTGGACGGTCGTTGACATCCGTGCTGGTGACAGTTCTATTCACTGAACCATCTTCATTAAGAAGTGCTAAGGCGTTTTCATGACGGGCTATTAAATGGCCATCTTTAGTTGGTACTAAATCAGGTTCAATGAAATCAGCACCATCAGCGATCGCCAGTTTATATGCTTCTAGAGTGTGTTCCGGACGTAAACCACTAGCTCCCCGGTGACCAATCACCAAAGGTGCAGTACCGTCTAAAGTAGCAAATTCAGGAGGTAACAGACTGGGGTTATCAGGAGAAATAACCAACGCTCCAGTTAATTGGTCGCGGACTTGGTTACCCGTACCCGGAAAGTCTGTAAAGTAACCATCAATGCCTAACTGGATGAAATCTATATATTCCTGGGCTGGATTACCGTTATAATTTGCCGCTAGAAACCTCCCTTCGTTACGGAAGGTATAAGGATGTACCACCAAGCCCGCAGCATGGGCATCTTGCACCAGACTTGTAGGTGAGGTAGTCGTTTTATCACCATCATTGACTACACCATCACCATTGACATCATCCGCTAGACCGTCACCATTGGAATCCACCCCTTGAACAGAGATAATCATCCGTTTCCACGGGCCAATACCAGAGGCGTAGGTGGCGATTTCTTCTAGTCCTGCTGCTGTCCGCAGGTCACCATAGGTGCGCGGGTCGCCACTCACTACAAAGTCGTAGGGTTGAATTTCACTTAATGAACCATCTAAGTTAACACCCCCTGCATCTAATAACTGAACTAGGGGAATATCCGTTAGTTGACTCAGCTTTTTCAGGTTACCAACTTCAAAGGATTGGATGTAAATCCGTGAGGGGTCGGTGAAACCAGTTTGTTCTAGAGTTGCTAATAAAGGTTCTTCCAGGGACAGACCCTGGTCATTGTGGAAAGTGGGATGTTTGGTTTCCGGATAAATACCTATTTTCTTACCTGTATCAGCTTCTATCTGCTGAACTAACTCAATGATTTCCTCAAAAGTCGGAATTTCATAGATACCATTAAATACTTGAGTACGGTAGCCCTGGGGCATAATCGCCCGTAAAGTTTTGATTTCTGCTAGGGTGAAGTCAGAAGCAAAGAAACCTTCTTCCGCAACACCATCAACTATTTTGGTAGTCCGCCGATCGCTAAATTCTGGACGGGAGGCCACATCAGTGGTGGCGATCAGATTCGGCTCATGACGTGCGATTAATACACCGTCCTTGGTAGAAACCAAATCAGGCTCAACAAAATCAGCGCCCCGTTCAACGGCTAGTTTATAGGCTCCTAGAGTATGCTCTGGTAGTTCTCCGCTAGCTCCTCGATGTCCAATCACAATGGGTGGTTTACCATCGAGAGTATTTAAACTGACGTAATTCGGTGTAGGAATGGGGGCCTGTAATAGCTTACCCGTGCTATCAAAGTGCAGGAGATAAGGACCAAATTCTTCTCCAATCCAGAAAGTCCCATCAGCTGCAACTACCAAGGATTCCAGGTCGAAATCAGCACCAGTTAACAGGCGATCGCTCGTGTTTTCGTTAACAATTGCGAAAGGAATCTGATTGTCAGGGTCAGATAGTTGTACAAAACCCAACACATTAACAGTTGCATCACCCCCGGCGTCGGTGCGGAAGTTGGGGGTAGCGCGATAAATTCGCAGTAAATAATCAGGGCTATTAGCCTTACTACCAAAACCATTATCAGACATTAACCAGAAGGAATCAGCATCGGCTCTCTGGACTGAACTAAATCCCTGTATGGGCTGGCGCTCAAAGGGTATGACTCTACCATTGGTATTACCAGTAATAGCACTACCTGATGATGGACCATCGGCAAAAGTATCAGCAGGAAGAGAAGCAAAACCTATAAGTGTAACTTTCGGGTTGTTGGACTCTGACATAGGATTACGTGGTTGATTATAAGTGCTGTCATTAAGGGATCAGGGGAAAGCATAAGCGATGTTTTCCCGGCTGGAAATTTCCAGTTGGTATTGAGGTTTGCTAACTCACGGTCTTGGTTAATCAACAAACCATAGGGATTTGACTAGATTGACACCTCATGACTTTTGGAAGCTGTCAATCCCATTACCGACTACAAAACCTCCCAAGTATTGCTAGTTACATTAACAATTTTGGGCAGTAATGATTAGGTTAGCCTGCTATTAAAATATTGGACTTTGATTAAGAATCAACTAGCAACAGGTTAAAAAATAAATAATTCTCTATTAAGAGATACAAATAAATCTCACCATAGGTGGTAATTAATGATGCGGAAATGATCTTCCCCCTGGTTGATGTTGATTATATCTATATATCGGAAAATTTATACATAGGTTAGCTTAGGGATGGAAAGCAATGCGTATAATTAATATTGGTTTGACAAAAGAACAACGTCAGGGTGTGATGAATCTGTTGAATCAAGACTTAGCAGATTCCTACGTTCTGATAGTAAAAACCAAAAAGTACCATTGGGATGTTGTAGGGCCTCAGTTCCGTAGTTTGCATGAACTTTGGGAAGAACAGTATGAGAAATTGACTGAAAACATTGATGCTTTAGCAGAACGGATTCGGGCTTTGGGCGGTTTCCCAGTGGGTACAATGGCCGAATTTCTCAAGATTGCTACCCTCAAAGAACATAGCGGTGATTTACCCTTAGCAACAGAGATGGTAGCCCGATTGGTAGAAGATCATGAGCAGCTAATTCGTAATTTGCGCGACCATGTGGATCAGTGTAGTCAACAGTTTCATGATGAGGGAACTGCTGACTTTTTAACTGGACTCATGGAAGAGCATGAACAGATGGCTTGGATGCTGCGTTCATTCATTGAGGGACAAGCCTTAGAACCCAGCGGTGCACAACCAGAAGCAGAAACTAAAACCCCTGTGGGTGTATAGAAGTCAACCTTCCTAGTATTGCCAAAATAAGTTTTCAGGAGTATTTAAGTGCCAGAACTTTATCAAGCAGAACGTACCATATCAGCTGTATTCAAAGAACAAAAGCAAATTGATCAGGTGATTCGACGCTTACTAGATAGGGGTGTACCTAGAGATAATATTTCGGTCATGGGCAAAGATTTCCAATCAGAAACGCGAATTTCTGGTTTTATTACTAAGAAAGATGTAATTCTAGGAGGCTTGAGAACAGGAGCTATTTTTGGTTCATTGTTTGGCTCGTTTCTCAGCTTACTAACTGGTGTGGGCGTACTGTTCGTTCCCTTTGTGGGCCCAATTGTAGCCGCAGGTCCGATAGGTGCGTTGTTGCTAGGTGCTGCTAGTGGAGCGATCGCAGGTAGCGCCGGCGCTGGACTAGTGTCAGCCTTAACAGCTTGGGGGATGTCTGAAGACAAAGCCACAGTTTATCAAACACGCTTACAAGCTGGCCAGTTTATATTAATGGCAGAAGTGCCAAGCGATCGCCTGGGGGAATTTCAATTACTGATCGAAAGTTCTGGTGGTGAAGAAATTCACACAACTGATAAAACATTGACTCATCCCTGTTCTGGCCCATGTAACAGTCCAGATGACTTGTCTTTGGAAGTTCGCTCTCATCTTTCCCAAGCAGCTCAAGGAACATTCATGACTCGCTATAATGCCGTTTTGGAGCAGACCGGTGACGAGTTAATCTCTGAACAAGCCGCTTGGGAAGCTGTTCATGAACAGTTTGATGAAGATGAAACTGGTGTCTGGTCAAAAGCCAAGGTAAAGGTTTAGAGCAAATCACAAGTTAATCAAGGTTATCTCCAGATTTATTCGTATTTTTTTTGTGACTCCACTCTTGATAAAAAAAGTGGAGTATTTAATATTTCCTCCTATTAACTTGCATCTCATAACTATCATTGCTATGTTGCTAACTAATGACTGGTTCTACCCGTGAGCAAATCCCATAAAAAGATGGCAATTATTGCCCCAATAATAGCGACAATTAGACCAGGAATACTCAGAGTCGCAGCAGTAATTTGTAATCTTCCTGTCTCTAACAGAGTAGCAATAGTTCCCCCGATTAAAGCACCGACAATACCCAAGATCATAGTTGCAATGATTCCGCCACCCTGACGACCAGGATAAATAGCTTTACCAATAGCCCCAGCAATCAAACCCAGAATGATCCAAGCAATTATGTTCATACTGAAAATTATCAAAAGGGTTACCAATAATTTATTAATTCCCATGTAGTATTCCTTCTACCATAAGAGATAGCTACGAAGTATTAACAATAATCTCCCTTGATAACTACACGCCTATACTCATGAGTTCTGTCCATAGGTGAAACAGCATTCATTTAATCCTGCTTTTAGTAGGGGATTGAACCGAGACAAGGAAAATTAATCTTCTTTTTGTCACCCGGTAATTTAATATTTCACAATATATTTAGAGGATGTTTGATAAGTTTTCCACGGGTAATTTTTATCTTAAGGAACAGACAAAAAACAATCAAATCCAGTCCCCTCCCCTGACAAGGACAAGACAAGGTGGACAAGGTGGACTAGGTGACAAGGGAGAAAAACAGTACAAAGTCTGTATTCTTAGTAAGAAAAATAGCCCCTTAAAAGACCATTGTCCGGATAAAATCTTCC
>NZ_JAQMUH010000183.1:0-48594 GCF_028331025.1 Anabaenopsis arnoldii
CAGGGAACAGGGAACACACCGAACAGAGATTAAGAAGGAATATTCAGGCATTTTCTTCAATAACCAACATTATTTCCCTTATACGGTAAGCCTTTTCGGATTTTATCAAAACAATTTAGCATATTAGGTACTGAAGAACCTGAATAATTAAAGGCTCACGTTTTTTAGTCGCCCAAACAACAGCTTAATATAACCGCCATAAAGCCATAATTAAATTGATAAATTAAATCAAAAAATCACAGAATAAATCAAAATCACCTCAACCTCCTTCCAAGTCGGTTTTTAACCGACTTGAGCTTTGAGACGGGGAATTCATTCCCCGGCTCCGGTGTGTGGATAAATATCGACTATACCTAACGTGTGGAAACCCATGGACTGGCTCCGGTGTGTGGATAAATATCGACTATACCTAATGTGTGGAAACCCATGGACTGGCTCCCCCGTATGGATAACGATCGCCCCTGCGGTGTGTGGATAACTATTCACCGGCTCCCCCACATGGTTGTACGCGGTTATAAAAATTAATCAGGTCTTCCCCCATTTTCAGGGAACTAAAACGTTGAATATTTTCCAGTCCCGCTTGCACTAGCTTTGTTGCTTCCTCCGATTGGTTGAGTAAAAAGTCACACTGTGCAACTATGGCTGATAAATCATCAGGACTGGCCATCAGAGCAGCATTACCAACTATTTCAGGGAGAGAACCACTGTTAGAGCAAACAACTGGACAGCCAAAAGCCATCGCTTCTAAAGGAGGCCAACCAAATCCCTCATAGTAACTGGGAAAAAGCAAGATGGAAGCCTTCAGGTATAGGGAAGATACCGCCCCATCATTGGGATGGGAAACAAAGGTAATTTTGTCACCTACTTGCAGTTCTTGAATGATCATTTGCAGCTCCATATCTGGAGGAGACCCAGCCATCACCAATGACAGGGGGTGACTCTTGACCAGTTCGGCAAAAACTCGAATTACCGTTGCTCGGTTCTTATAGAAGCCATTGTTACCAATGTGCAAAATTATTCTTTTCCCATCCCGCACTCGTTCCTGCCATCCGGGTATTTCTGCCGGAATTAAGTCTAATAAGCTACTCCTAATACCCGGAAAAATGACGGTGGGAACAAGATTGCTAACATTCTGTTGAAAGTCCTGACCTGTGCAGGTGCTGTCAACACATATATTTTTCTGGGATTTGAGGGATTTTAGGTTTTCTCTAATTAACCAGCGGGCGAAAAAACCAGGCGGGGGTATGGGGAATTCCCCTTTTTGTTGCAAAACCGGAATTAAATCATGAAGGGTGACCACACATTTTTCTGGCGGTATTCCCCTGAGAACATAGCAGCTACTACCATCCATCAGGTGAAATATGTCCCCATTGTATTTGCGCATATATTTGCGCAACTGTAGCGGGGAAATCAAGAGTAACCAAAGCTGTTGAAACCGTTTTTTCAGTTTAGCCGGGAGAAAAAAAAGATCGGGGACAAGGTTCAGTAAGTCAATCCTGGTCAGTCGGACTTTTTGTGAGTAAGAAGATAAGGTTTCCGTCACCATTTCCACATAAATCAGCATACTGCCTACAGACTCAGTTGAACAAGTGGTGATTAATGCTACTTCTATCCCAGTTTGATTATCGTTAAGGGAAGGTAAGAATCCAGCCGATATTTCGGTCAATTTATCGGTCAATTTCAGAGTTTCCTATTGTTAGATTTTGGTTTATATTCTGGGTTTGATGCCATAAAAAAGCTTGCCAATACTTGGCGAAGGACAATACTAACCCCAGGGAGAACGCAATAAAAAAAGCAATAAAAGGGTCTGCCAATATTTGCCCAGAGACCATCAAGCTGCCAATGTTTGCCAGGAAAAAGGCTAAAATTCCACCTGTGTAAACCCCTAAGTACATTTGCAACTTGAATAGGGACTGCACTTGTGCCCATGCTGAAAGGACTAAACTGAGCAGCAGAAGGACTAAGGCTATAAAACCCGGTACTCCCAGTTCGACCATCACCCTACTGGTGCCACTTTCTTGCCAAGTTCTCGGTCTTTGGACATTGAAGATGGCAAGATTCTGGCTTCCTGGGGAAGCTGACCCCAGACCGGCTCCAAAAAATCCCGACTGACGCACTGTTTCGATCAAGGCATCAAAATTATGCTGTTGAAATTGTTCACCCGCAACAGCAAAATTATCTTGGTAATATCTGACATAGGTGGAGTCTTCTCCCAGATTGTTGCCAATATATGTCATAATTAACAGTGGAATCAGTAGAACGGGCAAAACGGAAAATATCCGCCCTCCACGGGCTTGGGCATAGATCAAAGTAAAAACTATTGCCGCTACGGGTAACATATAAAGCATCTTGCGACGACCACAGAAAAACAGGGCGGCGATCGCTATGACACAAATAGCTAACCAGAGGTAGCGTTGGCTCGGTTTCGAGGTGGTGGACAGAAAAAAACTGAGTATAGAAGTTGCTGAAGCGTGCCAGCCCATCACATCTGGGGAACGGTAAAAACCTGCTATCAGCTTGACAACGTAGCCAGTACTATGTCGCACCCAATCAAAGTCTAAGGCACTGGTACCTATAAGAGTCCATCCCGGCACGACATTAAAGTATTCTAAAAATGTACCACTCAGCATGACCACGGAGAGGAGACAATAAAAACTAAATAGTCTTTGGATATCTTCCAGGGATTGGGCAAAGTGAAAACCCACCAAAATCGCCGCCAAGAAAACGCCATAGTTAAAGATGCCAAAGACTGTCAGGAGCCAGGAGTTGGCACTATAGGTCAGAGAAATCAAGGCTGGTGGGATGCAGGCCACCAAAAACCAGTTAAAACTGCGGTTTACATTGGGATACATTCGCCAGAATGAATGCAACCAGCCTTTTTGTCCCGACATACCCACTATTATACCTAATATAATTGGCACACTTGCTAACAGGACACTGGCGGGGGCACCGGGGATCATTTTTCTCAGGGGGTCCTGTACTGCTGCTAGGAATACTAGCCAGTATATCCCCCGCCGCCAATTGCCTAGGGCGAGAATCGCCCCTAAAACTGAAATAAGTAATACTATACCAGATGCCATAAATCACTTTCCATTGTTGCTGGTAACAGTTAACTCCGCACATAACGAATGGCTTCTGTAATACCACAGACTACTTTTTGGTAATTATATTCCATCATCACTTTTCTCTGGGCGTTACTTCCCATCTCAGCCAGCTTTTCTTGACCTAGTTTGATCGCAGTGGCTAGGCGATCGCCTAGCTTGTCTATTTGTCCCATGGGGTAAGTCCAACCGGTTCCCGGTGCAATCAGGTCAAGATGACATCCCACTTGATCGGAAACAATCGCTGGTAGTCCACAAGCCATGGCTTCATTGACCACTAGCCCCCAGGTTTCACCGGCATCAGAGGGGAGGACGAGACAGTCGGACACCAGGTAAGCAGCAATGATTTCACTCTGGTTGAGGAACCCGGCAAACCTAACTGGTAGTTGGTGCTCTCGGACAAATTGTTCACAGATGGGGCGTAATTCCCCGTCTCCCACCATCAGTAGTTGCCCTGTGGGTTGATGGTTTTGTTGTAATAGGGCGAGCGCCTGGAGTAAATCTAGGGGATGTTTTTTAGGGATAAACTTAGCACAGTAAAGGAAGGTGACGGTGTGGGGGTCTAAGCGGAATTTTTCTAGAAGAGAGGATTTTTCACCAAGGATCTGACTGGTATGGGCAGTAAATCTCTCGTTGTCTATACAATAGGGGGTAGAAAATAGTTTTTGTGGTGCTACACCATTGTTGAGATAAAACTGTTGGTTAGCTCTTCCAATAGACAAACAGGCACTATACTGACTAATTAATAGCCGTTGCAGTTGTTTTTTCCACCATGCCCTATGGGCAAGATGATTAGATTCCCCCCGGACAATACAGGGAATGCCATACAACCGGCAAGCTACCAGGAGTTGCAGGCAGCTTTTAACAACCCAACCATTGACGATAAAAGCATCCCAATTGCCGTTTTTGACGATCGCAAAAATTTCTGGGGTATCACAGCCCCCAGAGTTGGTTACAGATGGTGTTTGGGCAATATTTGTTAAAACTTGATATTCATAGCCATTTAATAAAGGAACATCCCACTCAAAAGCCACCCCAAATCCATCCCCCTGCTGCATAGCATTGGGAATCATACAGAAAAAGACGTGCAGATCGATGTCGGCGTTCTGGGCTAATAGGCGAAACCAGGGTACTTGATATTGAATTGGGTGGGTGGTGAGAATACCGACTTTAAAGACCATAATTAAAAGACATAATTTAAAGTTAAAGGTAGCTAATTAAAGGCTTGGAAACTTTGTGCCATCGGAATCGCTCTGTATTTTCTAGTGCCATGGTAGAATAATTTCTCCAAGTTTCCCTATCAGTCAGCAAACATTGAATTAGTGGAATCTGCTCCTGGATTTGTTGTGGATCAATGACTATACCACCCGGTCCAGCCACTTCGGGTGGAGCGCACACATCCGCCACAATAGTTGGAGTCCCAAAGGCTTGGGCTTCTACTGCGGGTATACCAAAGGACTCTGAACGGCTTAAAAGACAAAATGCCCGAGCGCGGCGATAGTGTTCCCGTAGTTGACTGACAGATACTTTACCAGTAATTGTGACAAAATTACTGAGTTTGAGGGCTTGTATTAATGTTTCAATTTTCGAGCGGTAATCATCCGTACTCCAAGGACCGACTAGGCTTAAATGGGCACGGGTATTCAATTCGTGGAGTCTTGAGAGTACTTTGACAACATCTTCAATGGCTTTGTGGGGTGTCATTGCGGAAACAGTCAGGATTTCTAATGGACGTTGTTCAAAGGTTAGGTATTGACTTTGAGCGATTTGGTAGGTTTCGTCATCAATACCAACATAAAGAATTTTACCAGCTTGAGGTTTTACCCCCGCATCGTTTTCGTAGAGTCTGGCGACATATTCAGATAAATAAAACATGGCCTGTGCTTTTTTTTGGGCTTGTTTGTAGCCCTGTCTTTGCAGCCGCGCCTTCAGTCGATCGCCAATTGTGTAGTGAAATTCCCTAACATAACACCAGGGATTCTGGGCAATAACCACTTGGGGTAATTTAGTTCCCGGAACCAGAGCGCCGGAGGTTGAGATCATCAGTTGAGCTTCTAGTTGGGTCAGAAGGGACTCTAACTGAGTAAATTGCCACCAAAGTCGAGCCGGCCAGTTTTCACCAAAATTAGGGCACTCTATCCAGTGAAAACTCGAGCCTAGATCGCAACAAAGATCCCGATTGTTGTGGTGATGTAGAACAAAAAATTGATGGCGATCGCCATGATACTTGGCCAACATTCGTAAATGCCCAGAAATGACGTGTCTACCTGACATATGATTAATGGGCAGAGCATCTATGATGATGTTCATATATAGGAATCCGGTTTGATTTATGAATCTTTCGCAGAGGCAGGGAACAGGGAACAGGGAACAGGGAACAGGGAAAGAAGGGTTTCAGTATGTACTGGGTCTTGTTCAATAATCAAATAGAAGTCCTATATAGGACTTTTTGTCAGTAGTCCGTACTGGATAACGGGGAACGGGTCGAGGTCAAACAATATTTGATACACTAATCATAACTTGACAAACATCCTCTTAGTTAGCGAAAAACTATCGGGTAGGATGGTCCTTGACTAATCTTATGAATGGCTAAACTTAGCCCTCTGGCCTCTGCAATTAACGTGGGGAAGATCCACCAAGGATGAGTGATATGGTGTTTTGTGCGAATGGAACGCAATGGTCGCCAAAGTATTTGCCATAGCCAGCCATTGGGTTTTGACTTTAACAGGTAATAGTAAGCTCCCACAGCATGGGCGGGTTGGGCAGTTCTCAGGTGGTGACCATAGCTGCGTGTTCCTCCCCTTTCTACCCGTAGGTGGTGAATCAGGGCTTTCGGTTCGTAGGTAATCAAACCGTATTTTTGACAGTAGCGATGGGCAAATTCAGCTTCATAGCGGTACGCAGCCCCTATGAAGTTTTCATCAAATCCCCCCAGGGCGATCGCCACAGTGCGCTTAATGGAAAAATTGCCCCCCATGAACTCCGTAATTTGCCTGGGAATGTTACTAGTAAAGCGAAATGGATCCCCTGGTTGTAATGTCAGAGATTTTTCCCCGGGCTGTAGTACCTGTCCTGCAACCAGATCAGCTTGTTGATGGGCTTGCTGGTGAGCCTGTAGTAAATCCTCATGGGGGATAATATCATCATCGAGGAAAAGGACTATCTCACCTTTAGCTTCCAAGATTCCCCGGTTCATGGCCATGGGAATAGATGGTTTAGGTAGGCGAATCCAACGAATAGAGCCTTGTTCGGCCAAGCTGTTTAATCTCGACTCAATTGTTACAGAATGATTTAAGGTCTGGTCAATCACCAAAAGTTCAAATTCTGGTGCCATTAGTCGCTGTAAGGACTCAATGGTATCAAGCAGAACTTCTCCCCGCTCATAGGTGGGGATGATCACGGAAAGTTTCATTAGTTTTTTCCCAGTCAAAAGGTTAGTTAAATATTATTATGTGGTTGATAGTTGGGATTTTCAACGATTACCGTTTTGACCTAGGAAACTCGCTGGACGACTGTTAATGAGTCACAATGATCAATTTCTTTATATCGTTCATCTTTGAGAATAACGTTTTGTGTATACTGGGCAGCACCAACGTGATCGATGTTTCTTCCTTCATAAGATCGGCTATCATGCAATGCAATTATTCCTCCACATCTAACTAAAGGTGACCAGAGTATCCAGTCGTTTTTTATTCCTTCATAGCTATGATCGCCGTCAATAAACATGAAGTCTATAGGTTGAGTCTCTATCTGCTTAAATTTCTCAATTGCTTTATGGGAAAACTCTTCTAACCATATGATATTGCCATTTTGGGTTTTAGATGCTTCGGAATGAGCAATCAGCTTTTGCCAAGAAATCCCCAACTTACCCGGCTCAAAAGGGTCAATTGCATAGATGGTTCCCTCGGTATTCATGACTTCTCTAAGTTTTCTGGTATTAACTCCATGCCAAATGCCGATTTCTACCAGGCAAGTTTTATTTTTCGCATACTTAGTCAAACATTTTGACTCAGAAGAAGTTGTTTGTGTCAAGGCTGGCTGAATAGCCACTAAGTAAGTAAGATAGTATAACAATGGGTTGTTTTTAAACATGAGAGATGCAAGAATTAGCGTTTAAATACTAACTGAGTTCCGTTTCGAGGGTATTCAAAGGGTAGTGCTTGAACCAGAATCAATCCTGATGTTTCAATTTCAGTCTTCAAAGAATCGACAGTCTCATAGCTCATTGTTGCCCACAAGTCAGGACTAATTCCTTCATTTGACCCAGGGTCGGCTTCAATTATCAAGTAACCATCATTTTTAAGTAATCTTTTTATTTCTGAAAGTATTAATTTCAACTCATAACAATGGTCAAGGGAGTTTGAATAGATTACATCAACAGAATTATCGGAAAATTCTAATTTGTGGAAATCACCGTACATGACATAAGGATTGTTGTTACCAGGATTTAAATCAACGCCAACGGCAAAATAGCCTAAATCTCGAAAGGCCGCAACTTCAGCACCTAATCTTGCACCAAGACACAATGCTGTACGGTTTGAGGGTTTAATATAATCCTGTGAATGTAACTCTGATAATCTTTGCCTTAAGGATGTCCTAAATTTTTTTTCATGGCTAGATAGGTCTAGGTATTCAAGCTTAGATTTTTGAAGCTTGATATACTGGTCATAGGATGGGACATTTCTCTGAGAAATGTTTCCCGTGTTTTTCCAGTCATTCCTGGCAATAACTCTAATCTCTTGAAATCTCAGCCATTTTTTGAGAGATGAATAATCAAATAATTTGCCTAAGCGTTGCGGGCGATTGAGTGTATCTTTTAATTCTTTGACTACTATTTGTATGAGGTTCATATTCAAAATATGTTCTATTTAAACAGGGCTTGTATGTAAAAACGAGTTGCCTCGGTGGCACATTTCTTCCATGTGTAGGATTGTGAAGTAGTCACAGCCTGTTTGCTCAATTTGGTGGAAAATTCTAAGTTTTTTAAAAGTAAGGATATTCGGTTAACAAATTCCTCTGAATTACCAACTTCACATAAAAACCCATTTTCTCCAGATTTTATATAATCTTTCATTCCTCCTTGATTACTGGCTACTACACAAAGACCCCTTGACAAGGCCTCTAATGAGGTTTTCCCTGCTCCTTCTACGAAGGAGGGAAAAATAAAAATTCCACATGAATCATATAAAGCAATAAGTTTTTCTTGGGGTTGCCAATCTAGAAATACTACACGAGATAAAATCTGGGCATTAAGCAAGGATTTTAAATAATTATGGGAGTTAACAGGAGTAACCCATGTCATTGTGACATCGCGATTAGAAAGTAATATTTTGTTGATGATTGCAGCTAAGATGAGTGGTGCTTTAAAAAAAGCAGATTGCCCGACATAGAGAAGTTGCTGATGTCTTTCTAAGGAATATGATTGATTCGGTGTATTGAAAAATGCTTCAGGAACTCCATGGTGTATGACTTTAATTTTCTCCGCATTGATATTAAGCTTACTTACAAGACAGTGGCTATCATCTTCACAAGTAACAATGACACCATCGCAGTATTTAATCACTTCATGCCACTGACGCTGTAACAGACTACGCAGCCCTGTTGTTAATACTGCAGGAAAACGCGATTCCGGAACACCGAGTTTCTGATACCAGTAAGGTAACACTTCATCCACTCTTAACTCAACCCCATGACTGCGATTGATTACCAATCCTTTAAAGCCCCCCTGTTTTAAAGCCTTGGCGGCTAAATAAGCTTGAGGTTGACTCATTTGAATAACATCATAATCTTTTGTGGCGATCGCCTTCATAACAGCCCGGCGGTAGGCTCTAGGTTGCTCTAACAAGGAATGGAGATTACCGTGAGCAATGCGCCTGGGTCCTAAATCATCAGCCCAAATTTCATCTACCTCATGACCAATTTCTCTCAATGCTTGGTTGGTGTAATAAACTGTTCCTGCGGCTCCAGAGTTAGGATCGCAAGGAGTATCGGCAACTGTCAGAATGCGTAAAGAGGACTTCATCATCAATAGGTTCAGTGAGCGTAGTCGAACTGGTGAAACAGGAAGAAAAAGCCAACTTTTGTTAGCATTAGTTAGCTTTTTTGTATCGGAAATTGTAGAATACTTTGCCCCAAACGAAACCATCCTTTCCAGTGCCAGGGACACAGACGTACTGTTTGCCATAGGTAGTTAACTGCTCGGCGATCGCCGTTGGTTAGTAATTGAGATCCCAAAAAATAGGCAGCTTTAGCAACAGCCAAGGGATCGGGAGGATGTTTTGGCGATTTGTTGGCGAGGAGTTGGCTGCGTAGTTGTTTTGCTTGTTCTAGATAAACAGATTCTGACTGGCTGTTTAAACGGGCGGTTTTACACAGTTGACCCAGTTCTCCAAATCGCAGTTGTATGGCACGATTAACACCGGAGGTAGAGTTAATCTCCCTGCGGTGAAGATATAGTACCTGGGACAAGCTGGCAAACTGGGCTTTTTCTGCTATCCTTAACCATAAATCTGAATCTTGAGCAAAATAGAAATCAGGGCGGTAACCACCGACGGCATTGTACAGTGATTTGCGAAACAAAACACTACCATGGGCACCCGGACCCTGGCGGCGATGAAGTAATTCCTGGGTGGCTATTTCCGGCGTTTCAGCTCGTTGAATAATGGTCAGTGGCTCTCCTTGAGGTCCGATATATTGGGTAGAGCAGGAAACCATACCAATCTGTGGGCTACTTTGGATTTTAGCCAATTGCAGTTCCAGACGTTGCGGGTGGGAGTAGTCATCAGCATCCTGACGAGCAATGAATTCACCTTGGGCTTGGTTACACCCCCGGATTAAGGCCTGGGTTAGCCCAGTATTTTCTTGGTGAATTACTCTGATCCGCGAGTCCTGACTGGCTAGGCGATCTAAAATTGTTCTTGTTTCATCTGTTGAACCGTCGTTGATGATAATGAATTCAAAATCTGTGAAGGTTTGGTTCAAAATACTGTCTACTGAGGTTTTAACCCTCTGAGCATCGTTATAGACGCTCATAACAACGGAAATGATAGGCATACAGAAAGATTTTTATTTGGCTGAGTTTTTTAGCGGGGGGAAGACCGTAACCATAGCACTGTGAAAATGACTCCTAAACCAGCCCCCCAATTACGTCCGGTTAATGCTCCCAGGAATATAGCATGGCGACTGGGGTTAGGTAATCGCCAGTTGCTCGGTTGCCATAGATCAGTTTGATATACTGTGTGGGCAATTAACCCTCCCAAACCTATACCAGTGCCAGTGATTGTAGCCACTAGTATTAATCCTAACAATAGTTGAACCAGTGAAAGGGGCTGTCTCCTGTCGAGTTTGTGGGATGCTGTTAATATTGTGCCCACAAACAGACCAAACCGGAGTCCCCAATCTTGATGTTCTTGGGGGATGACAATGTAATCATAGCTGAGGCGATATAAACCGTAACCCAGCACTCTACCACCGATGGCACCAAACAATCCGGCGACAAGGATAATGAATATCCACACCCCAAGGCGCACTGACCTGCTGTTCATGTTATGTTCTTTTCTATATTGTTTCGGCACGCTAGACAAGTGCGCGGCTTACTTACTGGTGTTTAGATGATCGTCCCCCACACCACCATGAGGCGATCGCCATACCACTAATATCGCTAAATCTTTTGGTAATCACAATTTCATCTATCCGAGGAATCTTGTGTCAAAGTCATTCTTTAACGACGCAAAAACAAACACTACCAGCACGATATAGTTTATCTAATTCCTTCATTTTTTCCCCAAAAACAAATCTGGGGATAGGACTTTATGGATATCCACAGTTGCTGGATGATCTTCATATTGAAGCCAACCAGGTCCAGGTCGGGGTATTGACCAACCTTGGAACCATTGAGGATTTGTGCCGGGGTGAGGATATTCCTGGGGTAATGTAATCATTGTATTATTGCGAACTCTCACCTG
The DNA here is from genome assembly GCF_028331025.1 of Anabaenopsis arnoldii. Classification (NCBI taxonomy): domain Bacteria; kingdom Bacillati; phylum Cyanobacteriota; class Cyanophyceae; order Nostocales; family Nodulariaceae; genus Anabaenopsis; species Anabaenopsis arnoldii. The sequence continues at coordinate 11,066 of NZ_JAQMUH010000183.1, forward strand.
GGGATGCCAAGGGGGATTATTCATCCCTTCCACGGCAAAGATATTTTCTTCCACCCATACATCTTTAACGGGTGGCCCCCAATAGGCAAGATAACGCCCAACAAAGGTATTATTGCGAATCTGAATATTTTGAATCGGGCTTTGATTATTGGGCGAACCGGTTTTATACCAAGGATTGAGTAACTTGACCTGGGAGCCATTGACCCCACCAGCAGGATGCAGGAATCGGTTATTTTCTACTAAAACTGGCCCGGTTAAAACTGGATTTAATCCTAAGTTTTGTTCAAAGTCGTAAACTAGGTTGTGATGAAAATGAACTTTTTCAGCAGGTCCATCCATTTCGATGGCATCATCCGTACCATACATTAAAAGATTACCATAGATATTTGCCCCATTCTGCCCGGGTTTATCCAGATGAGGGGAAATCTGCAAGGCATCACCACCATGGCTAACCACATTATGACGAATTACTAAATTAGGAGAACTCGCAGAAATCAGTGTAGAGTCTGAGTAATGAGCGTATACTTCATTCCAGGGAAGCCAATTCTTTAGCCAGTTGTATTGGGGATAATTATGGTAAAGGTTATATTCAACCACGAGATGGGATGGTGCATTGATGTGAGGTGAAGCACTAATTCCTGTGCCAGCGCCTGTCAGCAGAGTATTTTTAATAGTAATGTAACCACTATCCCACAGCAAAAAGCCAGAACCAACGCCAAGTTCTAACCGTAGACCGTCAAAAACTAGATGTTGTGCCTCTAGCCAAATATTGGCCACCCGACTATTGCCCCACTCTCGCGGTGACGGAATTTCTCGGTGAAATACTAGCTTTTGATTATTTGGTATTTCTCCATGGGGTAGAAAAAGATAAAAACGCTTTGTTTCCCTATCGTAGGTAAAAGTACTGTAGGAGTTGGGTTGACTTACTAAGGTTTTCAGTCTTTCTATTCCCCCCCAGCGAACATCATAAAGAACACTGCCGTTATACAGGGCATAGTAGATAGGCCAAGGGGTCTGGGTTGAATATAGTCCATTGCCATGCGATCGCCAGGTTAGATATTGGGTTACCTGTGGTGGAACAGCATTAGTGATGGTTACTGTTCCCGGTTGTTGGGCGCGAAAGGTAATGGGGCGATTGGGTGTTCCCCCACGGCGAACCCGCAGGTCTTCCCGATAGATACCGGGTAAAATAACTACCTCTTCTCCCGGTGTGGCCATATTCGCAGCCCGTTGTATAGTTTTAACAGCCCTTTGGGGACTGTTGCCTAGATTCCAGTCAGATCCCTGGGGAGAGACGTAAATTTTACCCTGGCGCAACCAAGGGGTTGGGGGTTGCCATAGATTGATGGCAGCTAAGAGGGTGCTAATTATTAGCAGGATGTCCCGCGGATAGTTTTTTATATTTTCCGACATCTAACGGCTTTTTTTCAAGGCTTCTGTCCAGGTTACTGCTCTTGGCCAACCCAAGACTTTTGTTAACGCTTTGAAGGTTCTAATTTCCCAAGGTGCATGGTGGGTAGCAACCATCTGTGTGGCAAAGCTGAGGGCTTCCTTAGCTTCTGCTATCAGTTGTCGTTCGCCGCATAGTCGAGCAATCCAGAACATTTTACGAGAAAATTGTTCTAGATAACTCCAATCAGTTAAGCCCTGGGATTTCATCCGCAGCCAAATGGATTTATGGGCCCGGAAGAAATCACGGGTCAAGGCTGGGGTAAACCCTGTTTTCATCCCACTGGCCCGATCGCCTTGATGGTCTCGAACAATAACGGCAACTTCCGGCACATGGACGGTTTTGACTCCTAACATCCCGGCTCTGAGATCGTGTTCCCAGTCTTCCATACAGCGGAAGTTACCCCACGGACCTATAGCATCGCAGACGCTACGTCGCCACAGAGGTGCATTGGTATCCCAGCCTCGTTGGGGCAAAAAGTCGGGAAAAATATTGTCAATTTTTTCGTTTGTTCTCGCCCAGGGTTTAATTTCACCTGTCACCATGTTTTTGCGTAGAGTAATACCGTAGGCTACCCCAGCATCAGGATTTTCTTGGAGGGCTTTGACCTGTAGCTGTAATTTTGTCGGTTCTAACAGGTCGTCTGAGTCTAAATATTGAATAAATTCCCCTTGAGCATGGGCTAAACCGGTATTTCTGGCGATCGACTGGCCGGAGTTTGGTTGGTAGATATATTTGACTAAATACGGATGCTTACTTGTTAGCGCATTGATCTTTTCCTGTGTGTCATCGGTTGAACCGTCATCAACCACTACAACTTCTATGGTACAATAGCTTTGGTTAATGGCAGACAGAATTGATTCAGTAACTAATCCCGAACGGTTATAGACTGGAACTATAATAGAAACAAGTCTGTTTTTAATTTTTTCATTATTCACCATCATTTCGGATCAAAAAGGGTAAATATAGAATTTACATGTTAAGGTATAAACCATACCTGCCTCAAATCTAGGCTAGCATGGACTTTATTCACCACTCATCTGTAAATGCTATAAAAGATTATTAATTTTTAGTTGTGATTAATTTTATACCACCTCAATCTTTGAACTGTTGCATTAATATTATCAATACCCAAAAATCGGTCGCAATAGTTTTTTTCTACTTCCCTGTTGCAATCATGTACAAAAACATCTGTATTTTGACTCGCCAAAATTGACGACCAAAAGATGCTTTTCATTCTTCCAGGCGCAGAATCGGAGCTACCGTCGGGCGCATCAACTAAAATGACATCCCAATCTTTGTTTAAGAGAAAATCAGGAAGTTGCTCCCTTAGACAATTGGGATTCAATAAAAGTTTTTGCCACTCTGCTCTAAACGTACCATAACTAACAGGGAGAATGTTTAAATATGGATAAATTGATTTAGCTATTTCCACCCATTCAAGGTTGTCTTCTACAAATAGAGTCTCACCTTTTTTGTTAAGAAGATACCAGAATTTGCTGTCATGTCCCGTACCAAATATTAAGAATCGAACTTTACTATTTTTTCTTTCTTTGTGTTTTACAACATCTGCTATTAATTTTAATTCTTCAACAGATAATTGAATTTTACAAAAGCTACGCATTTTTTCCAAAAAATAAGGATAAGGAAAATGGGATGCTATAGGCAAAAAAACTGAATTTCCTAAAGCTCTTATCATCCTATGCTTTATTATTCTAAATAAATCTAAACTAATCATCTTAATAAAAGTCTAAAGTAATGTTTAAATCTGAAAGTTTTGATACACAATCATGGTCGCTATTGATTGTTTTGTAAAACCAATTCTCTAAAATAATCTATCGGTATCTCATTGTCTAATGAGCGTAAGAGTCCACTAGGGAATGTAAATGAAATTCTTAGCTTATTTATAAAAATTTTATTGAATTCATCGTTAAATTGTCGTTGGTATCCTGCATCTCTCAACAAACTTTCAACTAAATTGATGAATTTCTCTCTATGGATCTTCATTTTTTGTATAGTCTTATTTCTAACGATAAAAGGATCTATTTCTCGATTTACAAGATTTTTGACAGCCTCACTAATCGACTTTGCAGAGTCTTCTACAACTTCAACATAATCGGAGTCAAAAAAGACCTCTCTACCTCCTAAGCTATGGGTGGAAACAACTGGCAAACCGCATAACATGTACTCAATACTAGCAGCCATTGGTCCCTCCTCGGCAGAAAGACAAAGTCCAACTTTGCACTGATTTAGATAGTTGATAATCTCACATGGCGGCACAAATTTTTTTAACGTATTCAACCATGTTGCATGATTTAATAGCTGACGAATACCATCTTCATATTTTTGAAGTTCATCATGATTATGGCGATGAGCTTGGTAAGTTATAATAGCCAAGTTTTCAATATTTGATGCTAATTCAAACCTTTTATAAGGTTTAAGTTGAGCATTATAAACAGCGTCAAAAACTCTTGGAGTATCAGGAATAACATAAAACATATTTTCATCAACAAAAGCATTTTTGTTAATAAAATAACAGTTTTTTATCCCTATGTCAGTAAAAAGTTTTAACTCCGATTCTGTTGGACAGATAAATGATAGGCTATGTTGAGGATATAATTGGTAGAATATTTCGACTTCTAATTGTAAATTATGCAGACGGTCTAAGCGCTCAAATGTGTGATAGGAATTTTTGATAAAATAAACTTTTTCATCCTTTAGTAATTCGGCAATTTCAAAAGTATGCTTCATTATGTTTCCAATATAAATTATAATTGGATCTCTACTTAAGAGATAGTAAGTTTTGAGGCTTTGTTGGTATAAATTTAGTTTGCTTAAGACTTGAATTAAATATCCACTAGTATTATTACCAAGTAATTTCTTATACTTTCTGGCAAAAGATATTTTATCTAAGTCAATATCTGGGATTATCGGATGTTTCATAACACTATTTTCTATTGGTCTACATATAAAGATATACCAAAATTATTCCAGATATTTTTAATCTGGTTAATCTGCCTTTCTTCTAGTTGATCTTTCCAAGTATGGGCCATTGCTAGGCTATTTCTAGCCACAGCATGGGGATGATAATTTTCAATAGCCTGTAATTCTCCATAACATAGGTGCTGATGTCGTTTTTTCACTTGGTCATCATAGGGCAAATTAAGATCCTCAAATATCTTGGCAAATTCATCAAGGGGATTTTGGCACAGTTGCTCAAAAAACAGTGGTTTGCCAATCTTTTTCTGCACGCAATCCCATAATACGGTAGTCAGCGCACCATACAAAACCGTAGCCGAATAGATTGTATCCTCATCACAGTATTTCTCCAGCAAATCTTGGTAGGGATGAAGGTGATCCGCCATCAAATCGGAATTTTGTAAGAATCGCTTCAAAGGCGCGCCACAGGGCCAACCTAAACGGCGAATGCTGGCGACGAACCCGCAAGGATGCCGAAAAAGAATGAGTGTTTCTAGATCAAAATTTTTAGTTAAATATTCTGTCATCAAACAAGCCAAGGGATCTTTGATCATGATGCGTTGTGACGGAGAAGGAAACAATCGCAGCGGCATCAAGGGGTGATCGGTATTGGCGATATGAACTGATTCGGGAAACTGATTATTCAGTACTGAAGTCATTAACCGGTCAACTTCAGGCGATGGATATCTAGGAGATTGATAGCTTAACCATTCTTTCCAGCGTTGCTTCAGAGGACTAAAGGGTTCATGAATATACCAAATCCCGGAAGCAGCTAACATACTAGCAAACCAGGTTGTGCCACTGCGATGGGTTCCCGTAACCAAGATTGGCTTACCTGTGGGAACCCATGCAATTCTCTGTCGTTGTTTTGGATAATCTTGCCAGGCTTTAATTAACTTCCCAGTTGTTAGCTTCCAGTTCATAATTGATTAATTATTAAAATTCAAGTCTACCGATGGACTAAGCTGTCGTGCAGCCAGATTGTATAATAGGAAAGTAAGTAATCAAGCGATCGCCCCGTGAATTATGCTAGCAAAAAACCATCTATCTAAAGAACGGAGAGAAGACCTTATAAGGACTATGTGAGGTAGAAAATCCTCATATTATTGTTGATAAATGATGGAAAAACTTACCAAGAAATAAGTGATTTTTTAGGCATAGGATGCACAACAGTAGCATATTGGGCAGTGCATGGTGATCCGGACAATATGGACGAGCCTACTTGTTCGCGGTTTAAAGACTCCTACTGAGTGAAAGTGAACTTCTTTCTCACGTATTCGAGTAGCTGTTGTAGGCTGTCCTCAACAGAAAGCTCCGAAGTTTCCACCAGTAAATCTGGTGTTATGGGTGGTTCGTAGGGGGCGCTGATTCCCGTAAAAGACTCAATTTCTCCACGGCGTGCTTTCGCATAGAGACCCTTGGGGTCACGTTGTTCACAAATTTCCATTGGAGTTGCAATATATACTTCATGAAACAGATCTCCGGCAAGAATACGTATTTGATCCCGGTCTTTCCTGTAAGGTGAAATGAAAGCAGTAATCACTAGACAACCCGAATCCGCAAAAAGTTTGGCCACCTCGCCAATACGACGGATATTTTCCGCACGATCAGCAGCAGAAAATCCCAAGTCAGCACATAATCCATGACGGATATTGTCACCATCAAGGACAAAAGTATACCAGCCTTTCTGGAACAAAATCCGCTCTAATTCGAGAGCCAATGTTGTTTTACCTGATCCTGATAATCCAGTGAACCATAGAATTCCATTTCGGTGACCATTCTTCAAACAACGATCAAATGGGGACACAAGATGTTTTGTATGTTGAATATTGGTTGATTTCATATCTATGATAAATATGATAAAAGTGATTGATACCCTTTTTTTGAGTACCCGTCTTAACCTGTTGGGACTCAATTTAACAAAGCGATCGCTTTCTAATTTTTCAGCTAATTGAACACTGTTGTATGTACGTGTTTTTTTTAAGGCATTCCTCCAAAAATACTATGTTTAAGACTTCTTAGTAAATTAATCATGTTAACAATTTGTTTGGTTAGGTTATTGTCTCTGTGCTGTCGCTGAATTCTTACGATGGTTTTACCCAATTTATGAAGAATATTTTTCAATCGACTGGATGGGTTTGTTCCCACTCTCGCTCTCTTAACTCCTCAATTCTACTTTGTGCAGGTATCTTTAAACGATCATTATATAACTGAGAATTGCGATCGCCGTTGGCTTTTTTGGGAGCGGAGGGGTGCCAAAGGTGAATGAAAGGCAACCACCCCCCTTCAGATATTTTACAAGTGCGTAAACGATCTAAAAATTCAGTGTCTTCTCCCCCCCATCCCCAAAAGTCTTGATCATGTCCACCAATGTCCCAGTAAGTAGATTTGTGTAATGCTAGAGGGGTAGGAGTATTTTCAACTATTTTCTCTACATTTATGCCAGATACCAATTCCTGGGCATTAACTATATGTTCAGTTGACTGACTATCAACATAAAAAATTAATCGTGCTAACCTGGCACTAGAAATTTTACCTAAAACTTGATTACATTCAATAACAAAATTAATTGGAACAACAAAGTCAGCATCTAAAATAATTAGTTTTTCAGATTTAGCTTCTCTAGCCGCTTTATTCAGTGCGGAACTCTTATTAAACCCCTTCTCAGGTTGCGGGTTGACTTGATGAAAATAACGAACATCAGTGGGCAACTTATTTCTCAACAGAGGTTCGGGAGATTGTTCAACAACAATGATTTCGTAATCAACATCAACTTGGGCACGGGCTGAGGCTAAAGCCAATTCAAATTGCGGAAAACGCTCTATACCGCCAACAACAAATAAAATTGAACAATCTGGCTTGTTTGATAAATTACTTTTAGATGCAAAGTTGAGTTTTACAGGATATAGTTGTAAAACGTGCTGTAGAATACCTAACCCCACGCCGGGAAAAACCCGTGAAACTGTTAGCTGGGAAGAAAATTGCCACTGACAAATTCGCCCCCCGGTAATTAGATCAGGTTGCAAAACTTCAGAACGATTACACAGATCCAACCAGCTTAAACCCAGCAATTGGGCTAATTTAGGGGATCTTAAAACTAACTCCGTTTGCCAGCGCTCGTTCAGCCAACATCCTAACTGCTCTTTTAATGTTGCCATCGGTTATCTGTCTCCTAGTTTTTTGGCAGGGACCCCACCCCAAATTTCGTAGTCAGGAATATCATGATTAACAACTGCATTGGCACCGACCACCGCACCATTGCCAATAGTAACCCCTGGCAACACCGTTACACCAGATCCTAACCACACATCATTCCCTAGGATTACACCAGTGCGGTTTTGATCTGATGGTTGGACTTTAATCGGTAAACTCCTGTGTTTTTGATGATTACTGGCAACTAATGTACAGAATTGGCTGATCAGACAGTCTTCCCCAATCTGGATGTCACCACCCCCAGCTCGTAAATTATTGTACTGCCCAATCCAAGTGCGATCGCCAATGATAATATTGCCGTAGCCATTCAGGGTATCCCCAAATGCCAGTATATTTCCTTGACTGATGGTGACTTGTCCTGTAAGTTTTAGTCGTTGAGGTTCGTGATTGATCAAAATCACATCATTACTAATTTTCGCTTTGGGAAAAGCTTGACGTATTCGGTCAACCTTAGCCAAGTGAAAGCGACGTTCTCCTAAATCTCGGATCAACAGCGGATCCCGCAGTTGCCAGATTCCTTTAAGTAAGGATAAAAACATTTTTACTCAAGCCGATCTAACTGTTGCGCTATATTCCAAAATTCGTTTTCTCTCTCGGATGTTTGTTTCTCACTCCAACTATGGGGCCATTCTCCCCCCGGATCACAGCTTGGGCCTGTGCGCTCCAACCAAATTCTAATTCTCTCAGCATTAGCCTTACCCAATAGTTTATCTAAACGATTATTTAACAACCGACTGTCTATATTGACAGGTAATATTTTTGAGGCAGATGTTGTTAAAATTTGCTCAAAAATCTTATTCCATTGCTGAACAGAAACAGGATGGGAATATTTTTTATTAATCGTTTCCCAACCACTTTGTTTTATTCTCTGCCACAAATCTTGATCTTGATGAAGCCGGATAATTTGTTGGCTAGCTGCTTGACAATCACCGACATCAAACATTAGACAATTTTCGTCATTTTTTAATGCTCCCTCTAGACCGCTGCCGACATAACGAGAGGATACAACTGCCACACCCCAAGCCATTGCTTCCCAAATCACAATTGGTCCTGTTTCCCAAGACGATGGCATAATCAATACATCACTTTCTTGATAAACTTGATTGATTAATTCATTTTCTTTTAATTGCCCTAAAAATGAAACCTCTTCAACTGAACTTAGCTCTTTCTTAAGTTCATTTTCTTCCGGCCCACTCCCCGCAATCAATAGTCTAAAGTTTAGATCAGCTTTTTTCAACAGACTGACAATTGTCACTAAATCATGGACTCTTTTTTGATGGCGCTCTAGTCGTCCCGAATAGGCAATAGTAAAAGGTAAATGAGGGTGTCTATTTAATGAGGTTTTGATTGCACTACCGTAAGGAGCATAGCAAACCTGATCAGCTTTTAACCCCCCATAGTTTTCCGTTAACTTACAAGCCAATTTATTTGTACAAACTACGGCATCCAGGGAATTTTTAAATAGTTTCATGTCGGCAAATAGGTCTTCCTGAATACCGTGACAGGTCATCACAATTTTAGCTTGAGTTTTCCCCCGACTTCTGAGTTCTGCTGTAGCGGCGATCGCATCAGGAATATTAACCGTTACTACAATATCTGGTGAATATTCTTGAATCGCCCTTTGCACAGCCCACCGTCGTCCTTGGGGAGTTCCAGTTTTGCAGGTAATGGCGATCGCGGTTTCACAGGGATGAACTGCTAAATATTCAGCGACTCGATGATACCGAGCCCCTTCTACTAGCCCCAAGGTAGTGCGCCACCCCAGTTGTTTTAGACCAGGTAACAGGTAGTCTAACCAGGTTGCCAAGCCACTAAGGGTGTAAGCGGAGGGTGCAATAAAAAGAATGTGATTATTCATACGAAGGCTCTATTCGATTATCGAAATAATTTATTAAGTCTTCATGATCTGGAATGGGAGAGTAGTAATGTCCCGGCAAAAATTCTTGTTGATATTTCCATTTTTCCAGTTCTTTTAACAGAAAATCTCTTTGTGCGATCAGACTACGAAATCCTGGCAACCTTTTAATAACTTGCTTAAGCATTTTGGCTATTTATATTAATTGTTTATGTTAAAGATTATATTATTCGGCAGTATCAAGGTCTTTCAAAACTTGGGAAATTTCCTCCAGCAAAGACTCAGAATGATGACGATAAAATAACGGCCACTCTTCTCCACCCGGGGGAATGGGTGACCCCAACAAAAACCGACGGAGGCGACGTAACCCGTCAATGACACTGGCTGGAATCCCCAACTGTTCTAATCTTCCAGTTGTGGTGGGAATCTTGGGTAAAGGAGACGAACTTAAAAGCGGAGGGCGAGCCATGACTTGTTCTAAAATTATTTTCCAATTAGTGAGGGAATTTTCCCAAGTATAGGGCTGTCCATGCACTTGCCCATTGCTAGACAGGCGGTGTCGTAAATCACCATCCTCGGCTAAACGCTGAATTTGTTGAGCCGCGCCAGCCATATCTCCCACAGGGAAGGACAAACCGGTTTCGTTTTCTTTGACTAAACCTTCGGCGTAAAAGCCGACATAACGGGACGTAACAGGGATTACACCGTGCATCAAGGCTTCCACAATCACAATGCCAAAGGCTTCCGATGAGGATAGTAAAATCAGTACGTCAAGGTTGGGAAATATCTCTTGATAAACAGCCTCGCGAGACAAAGCTCCGTGGAGTTTAACTTGGGGAGCCTTACCCAGAGCTTCATGGAGTTGAGCAAAACAAGGGCCGTCCCCGACAATATCTAATTGATAATTTAGGTTCAGCTTTTCGAGTTCTTGATACAGGGTAATTAAATCCGGCGATCGCTTGTCAAGGGTGGTTAAGCGGCCAATATATCCTATGCGAATAGGCTTTGCATTTCCTGATGAGATTGGACGTTGTGAACTGCACCCTGGCTGATTAGCACCGTTGGGGATATGAGTCACTCTGTCTGATGGAAACCCTCCCCAGTTAATTAAAACTCGTTTGGTTAGCTCTCCGGGGCAAATTACTTGGTCAATCCCATCCCGGTAACTCCTGAGATCAGCAAGCATTGGCTCTAAGTTTCCCTGAGCATGAATTACTAAACGAGTATCTAGCCCTTTTTGCTTGCTGCGAATCCCAGCCTCATAAGCATCGGCGATTCCCAATGGAATCACTATGTCAGGTTTAACTCCTTCAATACAGCGCATTAATGCCTTAACTCTACCTTCTCGATTACAGCCCCGTCCATCGACTTCAATGGTTTTTAGCTGGGGATGAACAGCACGATAGCGCTCTGGTTGGTTAAACTGCTGTCCTCGCAATAACCCGACTAATACTTCAAATTTCTGCGTTGTTAAATATTCATAAATTTCATCAAGCCATGTCTCCACGCCGCCTGCGATCGAACTAGTTGGCATCAAAAACAAGAACCGTTTGGGATAACTCATGTCTAACTAGTCAGTCCTTCCAATTCAATAAACCGTTTAACTTGATTGACAAAATTTTGGTGACTTAATTCCTTTTCCCCAACCCAAGCAACCGTTTTAGCAGAGGCTTCATAAAGGCTGGTATCTTCCGCTAGAGCGGTAATTTGTTCAGCAATGACTTTTGGATCTAAGGAAGTACAAAGCGCACCCAATGGATACTGGGCGTAAAAGTCCACCAATGAAGCATATTCAGGCACGTGGGCAAAAATTGGGCGACCGAGGCTAACATAGGTACTGAGTTTAGTGGGGAAGGAGAGTTGAGCCAAGGGTTTGAGGTAGGAAGCAAAGGGATAAGGAACATAGAGCAAATCGCACTCAGCTAGTCGTTGTCTAACTTCATCAGTGGTTCGCCAACCTAAGTATTCAACATGGGCGGGGCTTCTACAGGGTAGGGTGATTTTCCCCGACATGACAATCAATTTAATTGGCTTGTTGTCTGCGATTTGCCAATTGATATAAGCCAGAGCTGCAAACAATGCCTGCCAAGCATCGGGGGCATACATCCCCCCGGAAAAGCCGATGCGGAATTCATCGGTTGATGAATATTCAGTCCGAGCTATTACCTGATTAGGTAGTCCATGACGGATAATTTCACAACGGGCTGTGTAGCGTTGTTTATAGCTTTGACCCATAGTCTCACAAATCACACCAGTCTTAACTGATTTTTTCAGGAGTAGACCAAATCTCTTTCGGGTGCGAAATCGCATGGTAGCGTCAAGTCCACGCTGTTGGGTGAGGTAATCAATGTCATCCCAGACCTGGGTGTATAAAGGTAAATCACACTTTCCCATCAAACCAAACAGGGCATCAACCACCACGGTTGTATTCAAAATGCCCCAGATACGAGTGATACCTAATTCCCTCACTTGCTCCTCGATCTGGCTAACTAGGACTTTGATCTGTCTATCGTAAAATAGTAATCGTTCACCCGCACAGACTAAACCCCCCAAACGTCCACCCCAACGCCGAACGGCATGTTCTGGGGGAGATTTTAGCGGAAAAATTGTGTTCAACTGCTGACTATTACCCCTAGCTTCCTCGGTAAAGGTCTCCCCAGTTAAAAGAGGAGCAACAATAAACTCTTCTCTTTTGAGGCAGGTCAACATATCCCGCAACAAGATTTCTCCCACGTTAGCCCCTCCAGGGACAACGGAACCAATAACAATTAATGTTTTTGTCATCGCTGCAATAGGTACATGGTAGCCATTTCCTGGAAAATGCTATCTAAACTGCGGGTAATTTCCCAGTCGGGAAAATGAGATTTAATTTTGCTTAGGTCACTGATATAGCAAATGTGATCGCCTTCGCGATTTTTATCGACGTAAACGGTTTTGAACGGTTTATTTAAAAGCTGTTCCGCCTTGGCGATCGCCTCAAGGACGGAAATACTGTTTTTTCTACCACCACCCAGATTATAGACCTCACCGCAACGGGGATGTAAATAAAATTGATGCAACAAAGCACAGACATCAGAAGCGTGGATATTATCCCGCACCTGTTTACCTTTATAACCGTAGATTTTATATTCTCTTCCTTCCGCACAGGCTCGCACCACATAAGCTAAAAAACCATGGAGTTCAGCAGCGCTGTGGGCTGATCCCGTCAGGCACCCGCCGCGAAAACAGGCGGTTTTCATCCCAAAGTAGCGGCCATATTCCTGTACCATCACATCCGCTGCTACTTTACTCGCACCAAATAAACTATGTTTACTCTGGTCAATGCGACAGGTTTCGGTAATACCGCCATAGTCCTGGGGATTAGCATAGTCCCAACGGCTCTCTAGTTCCACCAATGGCAACTCATTGGGGGCATCACCATAGACTTTGTTAGTGCTAAGGAAACAAAACACTGCTTCAGGGCAAGCCCTTCTGGTGGATTCCAGGAGGTTTAGTGTGCCAACTGCATTAACATCAAAATCATCAAAGGGACGACTGGCGGCTAAATCGTGGGAGGGTTGGGCTGCGGCGTGAATAATCAGGTCAAATTTTTGTTCTGAAAAGAGGTTCAGAATAGAGGGGCGATCGCGGATATCAAGGGAGAAATGCTGATACTCCGGACAGTCAACTTGTAACCGCTGCAAATTCCAGGTAGTGTCACCGTCTTTGCCAAAGAAGTCGGCTCGCATATTATTGTCAATACCTGTAACCTGCCAGCCCAGTTGGGTGAAATAACGCACCGATTCAGAGCCGATTAAGCCAGCGGAACCGGTGACTAACAGTTGCTTATCAAAAGGCATATTTAGAATTTAAAAAGGTTTATACTACCAAAATAACCCTATATCTAAAAAAACAAATTTCCCCTAAATTAGGGAGAGTAACTAGATACCGATATTTTCAAAAATCGCATCTGCGAAAAGTATTTTATCGCCGGATCGAGAGCGAAATTGCTCCAGGTTGCCCCGATAAACAAAACCCAAATTGCATAGGTATTTGTAGATATCATCAAACAGGGGTTGTTTTTCATAAAACTCATAAAAAGAAACCTCAATAATTACTAGCTTGGCACTTTTGAAAGTCTTCTCTCCTCCTTTAATAACAGAAAGTTCATAGCCTTGTACATCCAGCTTAATTAAAAGATCATCCCCAATAGTTTTATTGTTCTCTTTTACCCATTGGTCTAAACAAGTTTGTTGAACCATAACACTGGTATTAACTGATGATTCTGGCCATTCTTCTTTATGCAGTTTAGACATATTCAACATCGAAGAACTAGGGGAAAAGGAACTTGAGAACATTTGCTTTGTGCCAACTTCGTTTCCTAATGCTAAATTAAAAGTTTTAATGTTAGTATCTTCTGCTACTGCTGAATAAAGCACCTTATAAACATCAGGTAGGGGTTCAAATGAATAGATAGTTGCAGCCGGAAACACATTACGAATTGTCCTAGCAAACTGTCCCTCGTTGGCACCAATATCGATAATACTTTTTATATGAAAATTCCCCAGAAATTTATAATTTTCTAATTCTTTCATTTTCTTTTCTCGTTTTTGTGCTTCACGAATATTCTTTAGAAGCCTAATTTCCAAACCAAGAGAATTGAATATTTTATGCATCACAGCTTTAATCATAGGGCTAGAAGATTGAGTTTCAAAAGATGGGTTTTAAACATATAACTAGGAAGTGATCGACAAGTTTCATAGTCCAAGGCACACTGGTTAAATGCTTAAGATGTGAGTATTGCGGGATTGAAAAGATGGCTCTTTGAGGAAGTCGCCAAAAACCACCCCGTTGCCAACACTCATAATAAGCAGCCTTGACGCGATCATCCCAAACCTCCCGACTGCTTCCCAATTGATGAGGAATCTCATACACACCTTTAACTTTAAGGGGCAATTTTTTCTCAACATAATCAAAAAATTGCCTTGTAGCAAAAGACAAATGCAATGGCGTTTGTAAGTACCAATGATTGCCCTTAAACCAACGCCAAGTCCAAGCATCCATATCGCCAGTGCTAATCAGCAATACCCCCCCCGGTTTAAGTAAATATTCTGCTTGATCTATTCCCTCTAGTGGATTGATGAGATGCTCAAACACATCAAACATTGTTACCACATCAAAACAATGATGCCACTTTGAATCTATATCTTGTAATCGCTGTGCAATAACATTAACTCCCTTAGCGCCAGCTGATTTAGCCGGTTGAATTCCCCCCTCAACGCCAAACTTGTGCCAATGAGTGGGTAAATTATGCAGAAACTTGCCCTCATTACAACCTACGTCGAGGACAGAAATAGACTCTTGATTCTGGAAATACTCTAGCAATAAAGTCTTACTTCTTGACCACCCTGCATTCTTTGCCAACTCATAATCCATTGCTCCACCCGGCGCTGTGGCATAAACCTGTTTAAGTTCATCCGCTGTTAAGCAAGGTAGCCGTTGTCCTAACCCACAGTCCTGACAACGATATAACTGACCGGGGGAAAGATCCGATAGTCCGACCTGTTCGAGTAATCCCTTGGGAAAGTCGGCACAATCCCATAAATAAACAAGACGATCAGAACCACAGGCCCGACACAGTAATTTTTTAGATTTTGTTAACACTGAATTTACACTCTATATATTTCAAGTATTCTGTGAAGGTGACAACGGCACTCTCTTTTGGCTTGACTGTAACTGCCAATAATTCCTATAAATACCCGACAACCCCAGTAACTCACTGTGGGTTCCCCTTTCCACAATGCGTCCCTGCTGAAGCACCACAATCTGATAAAATTGTACCTGGGGTATGTTGACTAATAGTTTGTTGTTGCAATATTTGTTTTTTATCATCCGTGAGTGTTAGTTTTTCTCGGATGTGTTCTGGAACAAGAGAAAATACGTTAATCATCTGAAGTCAAAGGTGGAATTTATTCTATAATGAGAGAATATAGTTTATTCATCTGAGTTTAAAGGTGGAATTTGTTCAGGAGTTAAGGTAACAACTTGGCCATCTTGCCAAATGCTAATCGCCTCGCCTAATTTGCGGTGTCTTTCAATAGCTTTAGCAATAGCGAGTTTAACACCTGCATCAAGGCTAGATAATTTCTCAGGAATTGGTTTATTTACAGAAATTGGCTTATTCATTAGTAGTAATTTGACTCCATAGTTGAGGTTGATAAATGATAGTTTCTTGATTTAAAGGGCGTTCAGCTATTAGCTGTAAAATTGGGTTAGAGTTATCATAAACAATCCATCTATAGTGATCCGATTTGATTCATGAATTTTTCGTAGAGGCAGGGAACAGGGAACAGGGAACAGGGAACAGGGAACGGGAAAGAAGGCTGTCAGTATTTATGGTGAGCGAAGCCGAACCATGTACGGAGTTCTGTTCAAAAATCAAATATTAGTCCTACATCACATAAAGGTAAGTATAATTCAATTAAGTTCTTTCTACCACGTTCGTAGCGACGGCGAATAGTGTCTTCTGGGATGTTGTGACCGCCACTTTCTACCCGTCTGCGTACCCTGGCGATCGCTAATTCTGGACTTTGCAACCAAAAGTAAATTAAGTTAATCATATAACCTTTATCTTGACATTCTCTCAAAAATCGGGCAAAGTTACGGGCTGCTAATGTAGTTTCAAAGGCAAAATCAGTGTTAGCATTTACCAGTGTTTCTAATCTTGCTAACATTAATCTTCCGGCTTGAACTGCTACAGATTCGGGGTTAAAAGGAGAAAGTCCGGCTGCTATTTCATCAGCGTTGACGTATTCAAATACTTCTAGAAAATAGGGGAGAATTTGCATAGCGGCGGTAGTTTTACCAGAACCGTTTGCACCACCAATAATGTATAAGTTAGGCATTATTTTAATGGTAAGTTTATTCAGCAAGCCCTATATATTTCAAGTATTCTGTGAAGGTGACAACGGCCCTTTCTTTTGGCTTGACTGTAACTGCCAATAATTCCTATAAATACCCGACAACCCCAGTAACTCACTGTGGGTTCCCCTTTCCACAATGCGTCCCTGCTGAAGCACCACAATCTGATCCGCATTAACAATCGTCGATAATCGGTGAGCAATCACTAACACCATCCGGTTTTGCCCAAACTGATCCAAAGCCTCTTGGACAAGCTTTTCCGAAACCGTATCTAGAGCGCTAGTAGCCTCGTCTAAAATCAGCAAATCCGGATCGGATAAAATCGCCCGGGACAGGGCGATCCGTTGCCGCTGACCCCCACTGAGTCGGTACCCCCTCTCCCCGACTACCGTGTCATAGCCCAGGGGTAAATCCTGAATAAAGCCATCGGCTTGAGCCGCCTGGGCGGCCGCCATCACTTCCCAATCTGTAGCAGTCGGACAAGCGAAACGAATATTTTCAAGGATAGTGGCATTGAACAGAAAAGTATCCTGACTGACAACCCCCAATCGTTGCCGCCAGCTACTAGGATGATAGTCGCGCAAATCCCGACCATTGACCACAATCTTTCCTCTGGTCGGCTCATAAAGCCCCACCAATAAATCCGCCAAGCTAGACTTACCCGCCCCCGACTGTCCCACCAGGGCCGTTACTTTGCCCAAAGGTAGGACAAGATTAATATCTTGCAGTACCTCCCCCTGATCAGCCAAGTAACGCAGACAAACCCCATGGAAGCTAATATCTGTGGCTAGGTTAGTAAAGGGCACTGTTCCCAGTCGCCCAAACTCCTTATCCCTGGGGTCAAGAATCTCTTGAAAGCGGGCTAACTTACCATAGTTATCAGCAAACCCCGTGACCGCTCCAGTAACACCCTGAAGACGGATATTAAACCGTTGCAAGGCCAACACAAAGGTGACTAAGCTGGGTAACACCCCAGTGCTCCGCCGGGAAAACAGCAAAAAGGCAATCCCCGCAATAATAGCCAACAAAACGACCGGTAAGGTTTGGGTAATGGGATTGGTAATATTCAGCAAGCGGATCTGTTTTTGCAGCCCCGGCTTAACCTGCTCTACTAATGCCTTAACTTGAGCCACAGCGCTGGATTGACGTCCCGTGGTGTGCAAGAGCCTTAACCCCTGCAAATTTTCCGTTACCCGTTTGCTAATTTCCACCAGTCCTTGCTCATTAACACTAGAGTAACGGCGGATACGGGGGAGTAATTGCTTTTGGATACCATAAAAAACTAAGACAGTGGCCAGAGCGGCCAATAACAGCCAAGGGGAAATGACCACCAGAATGCCTAGATAGACCAAAAGCAGCAAAAAGTTAGTGATCAAAGTATTAGCTAACTTAATCTGGGTTTGAACCGTGGGGCCAGCGCTAGCGGCATAGGAAGTTAAATCTCCTACCTTATAACGACTGGCACAGGCAAAGCTAAAACTGAGAATCAGGCGATGAATATACTCTGTGAACTTAACCTGTAATCTCACCCCTAGGTCCCCCGCAGTCACCAGATTCCAATAGTTGCAAAGCCCCAGGAAGATTTGGGACGTAACTGCTAGCCCTAATAAAAGAATAAATAACACCTCCTGACTAAGGGCATTCAACCAACTCCCTAGTCCGGGGACTCCTGCTAAGATGGCGTACTGGTTCGAGTCTATTCCTTGGGGGGTGCTCAACAGGGTAACCGCCAAGAAGATAATGCCAAAGGTTCCTCCTTCAAACATAGCCCCTACAATACCAGTGGCAAAGTTGGCTAGGATTAAGCCCCTGTTCTCCATTGCAGACTGCCAAATCAGTCGATCCGCTTCAGTTTTTAGGTAACGGTTCAAAAACCTAGAGGCTGATCTGCGTCCAAGCTTCACTGTCTTTGCTAAAGTCATTAATTCGGTTAAGGTTGTTTACAATAGTCTAGGGTAGCTGGGGAATGAATTAAGAGTCTAATAGCTTAACTCGGTTAAAAACCTACTGGTGTGGCTGGGTGTACCCAGTACCCAAGGCGATCGACCAAGGGTTGCTGCAAGCAGATCGCCCAATCGCCCAATTAGTTTAATATTTGCCATCACCTAGACAATCTAGCCGGTTTCAACTGGCTTGAGCTTTGAGACTGGGGTTTTAACCCCAGGATCCTGGCTGGTGTGGCTGGGTGTACCCAGTACCAAAAATCGCGTTAGCGCTGTTTGCAAATCCTTATGCCGATGGTAAATACTTATTGCCAATCTTGGCTAGTATCACAAAGAAAACTATCTGCGATCGCTTCTTCAAACCTGTAGGGACATTTTTCCGGAAAAGTTCTCAAGGGTAAGTTGGTTTCTCGTAGAGCTAAATCCACCCCCGCTGCAAAACCATCCTCTACAGCCTCAGCCATGGAAGACTTTAAGCTAGGATTGCGACGAAAATGGCGGTTGATTGCACGGCGCTGTTCTCTGATATTCAGAAACCAACTGCGACAACGGTTTTCTGGCTGATATTCCCACTTGAGCAGATGACCTAACAAGACAGTAAGACGACTGACTAATTCTCGGTATTCCTGTCTTCCCAACCCTTCTAATTCAGCTTGTAAATTTTGCCAGTCTAATTCTGATACTTGCCTTTCTGCTAGTGCTTGTACTTGCCACTGAGTCCAGCCATAAAAATCCTCTTCGTATCGTGAAGCCCCTTCAGATTTCATAGTCTTGATATTAAGCTTCAAGGGTAAAACTTTTACTATATATTTTACAGGTAGCCTGGGAATAAATTAAGAGACTAAGAGGATGTTTGATAAGTTTTCAGCCGTAATTTTCATCACATCTTCACCCCATTTAATTGATTAAATCCTGTCCCCTTTCCCTTCTAAAGGGAAAGGTGAGGGTGGGGTAAAATAATATTCGATACACTAATCATGACTTGACAAACATCCTCTTAGACTTCAATAATACTCCATGTCGATCGCTGCTTTGCGCAGAAGGTCGCCAGAAACCACCACTGGATCAGGAAATACTATCATTTGTGGATACTAAAGTTGCTGCTGATGAAGTTATTTCAGTGTATCACCATTTGCGACTGGCACTGTCTAGATAACGTTTGCGATTGCGGTCACACCTTTTGGGCAATTCGGCCCCCTAATATCAAAATCAATAGGAAGGTTACGTTTGGAGAAACTGAGATCAATTAGACCGTCAAAGCCCACTCCTAAAAAATCAGCCTATGCCGAGAGTAACTATTAGTTTTTTAATATAGCATTTCCCATGCTCGTGAGGTACAATTTTTTTTAGTTTGAGGGAACACCGGAATAGGGAATAGGGAATTGGTGTGTACTTCATGAGCCTGAAAAAGGCTATAAACTTGAGATTAAAACTTCCGTTAGGAATTATTTCGTTTTTAAAATTTTTTTTTATTACACATATCCATTGTACCACAAGAGTAAGAGCTAATTTCAACAATTTTTACTCTTTTTAATATTCGCTGTTTGTAGTAAAACCTCAAGATACTGTTGGCAAATAATTTGCGGTGTAAAGTGGGATTGTAGATACTCACGACCAGCTTTACCCATCTGTTCTGCTAGTGTTTGGTTATTTTGCAATAAACGGATAAATTCCGCCAGTCCCTGACCATCCCCATGGTCAAATGCCGACCCACATTCAGCCTCCGTAATTATTTGTCTTAAGCTAGAGTAGGGTGAACAAACTACCGCCAATGGCCTCCCAGCTGATAATGCTGAATACAACTTACTAGGTAATACTAAACTTTCGCTGCTGGGGCTAACACTCACCAAAGACAGGTCGCCGGCTGTGAGAGAATAGCCCAAATCTTCCTTATCTTGATAAGGTAAAAATGTAAAATTACTTAGCCCTAGTTCAAAAGCTTTAGCAATCAACTCTTCCCGTTTAGCACCCCCACCAATACACACAAACTGCACTGACTCATGTTGTAATTCTCTGGCCGCTACTAACAAAGTATCGATGTCATGACATCGCCCCATATTCCCAGAGTATAGGACTGTGAACTTATTGACTAACTTGTACTTCCAAGCAAACCAGTTTTCTGATTTGGCAATAGGTACAATTAAATCTGGGTTAGCCCAGTTATGAATTACAGAAACTTTATGGGCGACTTGGGGACAGTACTCTACAACCCGTTGTTTCATCTCTGGACTGAGAACCACAATTCCCCCTGCTTTGAGCCAGACTCGCTGATTTAAACCTTGCCAAAGTTTTGTTACCCAGTGCTGCTTTGATACTACACCCAGTGCGATCGCCACATCTGGATACAAATCATAGACTATACAAACATAGGGCAACTTCCACAGCACATTAGCCAAATAACCCACAATGGGCAAGAATGGTGGCGCTGTCGTGATCAGCAATACATCACTTCCCCGCCAAGGTGCGAGCAGATACAAAAAAGCACGAATGGTGTATAAAAGTCCATTTACAGCCTTACCGCGAATTCTCCCAGGCCACATTTGCGCAGTCCGAGACCTATAAATCCTAGTTTGCTCACGCAGTTCCACACGGGGAGCCTTACTCACCCTGAACGCATATCCGGGTTGACTGGTAAACACATTAATGTCTACCCCTTGCTGTTCTAACTGCTGCACAAGTTCCTCAATTAATTGTCCTGTAGCAGCATAGTCTGGGGGAAAAAACTGTGTGACCACAGATAACTTAATTGGTTGATCACAGGAACGATCATCAACGTTGTTTGTCAAGGGTATTAATGATTTGCGCCTCTGTTGGAGATTCTTCATAAAGAATGTTGCAAAACTTGAGGGTGTAGGCGAGCGGACTTTTGAATGAAAAGTTACAATAGACAGAAAATAAATTCAAGGTTAATATATCACCTAAGATAGGCTTTTAATAATAAACGATACAAGTCGTCACAAGTCGTCATCAAAGAAATAACATTAAGTTGAGATGTATCTATCGAGACTTAGTATTTTTGATTCACATTTAAAATAATTAACTTCAGCTTTTTATTTAGTGATATTTCAGTATTAAATATGTCTATCATTCACAACCAAACTGACAAACCCGTAAATCCCGAACAGACGAGAAACTCCATCACACCATTTTTTCCCTATTCCCCCATTCTGGAAAATCAGCAGCAAGGGGAGGATTGGAATTATAAAGAATTGTTAAGTTTGTTACGGCGTCGAGTTGTAGTTGTTGTGGGAGTAGCCACAGCTGTGCTCACAGGTGTAGGTCTAAATATTTACTTAAATCCCAAAACCCCAGAATATGAAAGCAGTTTTCAGATGCTGGTTGAACCCGTTGATAATGGGAGTGAGGTGTTAAACTTAGGCGGTAACATCAACCCAACAAGTAACCCAATAAGTTCAAGTCGTTTCGATTACGAAACTCAAATTCTAGTGCTCTTGAGTCCTCAAGTTCTGCAAAACAGCATTAAACAGTTACAAGCTAATTATCCAAACATCAACTATGGATATCTGAGTCGAGGACTGAGGATTTCTCGTGTAGGTCAAACCAAAATTATCCAGGTCAATTATCGTAGCCAAGACCCAGTGGAAGTGAAGGATGTATTAGAGAAAATCGCCGCAGATTATTTAGGCTACAGTCAAGGACAACGGCGAATTACCCTCAGTCAAGGTTTAAAATACCTAGATGAAGAACTACCCAATATACAGAAACGCGTCAACCGGGTTCAGGAAGAATTGGAAGTGTTCCGACGTAAGTATAATTTTCTCGGTCCAGATGTCCTAGCTGGTGAAATTGGAGAGCAAACCACAGATTTAACTCAACAACTCGAACAACTGGAACTACAGCTAGCCCAAGCTCGTGCTGATTGGAATTTCTTACAAACTGAAGATGGTGTCAGGTCTGTGCTGGATAACTATCCTGTATATCGGACATTAAATCAAGAATTGCGCCAATTAGAGATTCAAATTGCCACACAATCAGCTGTTTTTCAAGATGAAAACCCCACCCTAATTACACTCAAGGAAAAACAGGACAAACTCAAACCATTAATCGAGCGAGAATCACAACTATATATCCAAACCAGGCGAGCAGAAGCAGATAAATTACTCAAATCCTTAGAACTTAATCAACAAGAACTGGAAAAAAATCGCCGAATTTTAGAACTAGAACGTCAGGAATTACCCACCCTCATCCGAGAATATACAGAAATACAACGCCGTTTAGATATTGCTAATGAAAGTCTGAATCGTTTTTTATCCGCCCGGGAAGATTTGCTCATTCAAACCTCTCAGACGGAACAAGGTTGGCAATTAATTCATTTACCTAACCTACCCACAAGTCCCATAGCCTCTTCAACTATTATCCGGGATATTATTCTGGGAATTGCCGCGAGTATCTCCCTAGGGATTGGTGCAGCTTTACTCTTGGAAAAGCTAGATCATACTTATCACAATGCTTTGAGCCTCAAAGAAAGAATCAAAGTTCCTGTATTAGGGAATATTCCCTTGAACCAAGAGATGCAGCTGGGTAAATCTTCAACCCTCAAACTCAAAGATGCTTTGATGCAATTCTCGGATGGGCTGATGGAAACAAATACTCAGAGAAGCACCGTAGCCAAACGACGCTATAGCAATTACGCTAACCATTTTATCGAAGCCATCAGGCTGCTCTACACAAATATACAATTATTAAGCTCTGATGGTCCCATCAGTTCTATTACCATCAGCTCCTCTATGCAAGGTGACGGTAAAAGTACAGTTGCCTTTTATCTGGCTCAAATAGCTGTATCTATGGGGAAAAAAGTATTACTGGTAGATGCAGATTTGCGCCGCCCTAGTATTCATACCTTGGCAAATTTAAGTAATCTCTGGGGGTTGAGTAGTTTAATTACCACGGATATGTCCATAGAAAATGTAGTCACACCACTACCTGCTATGAATGAATTATCTATCATTACTTCTGGACCTATTCCCCCGGATGCACCTAAGTTACTCTCATCAGGGAAAATGAAAAAACTGATGACACAGTTTCAATATACCTTTGATTTAGTGATTTATGATGCTCCTCCCATTGTGGGGCTAGCTGATACTAATTACATAGCTCCCCAAACCGACGGTGTGGTGATGATCGCCAGGATGGATAAAACAGATCGTTCTGTGTTTGAGCGGGCTTTAACTGATCTGAAAAATTCGCCGATTAATGTGTTAGGTGTAGTTGCCAATGGACAGCAGCGTCATTCAGACAATTACTACAACTATTATTACTACCAACCTGACGATAAATAAGCCTCCCCTCCCGGTGCTATCCATGGGAAACCTAGCTTTTCATACCCCATGGTAGCTTTACCAGATTATGGAGTTGGTTTATGACCCAGTTTGATATGAGATAAACACGATTCTAAATATATACAGTCTTCACACTTTAGTTCTTTCCCAGGATTTGCACAGCCACAGGGAGGATTGACGAAACATTCCGCAGTATTTTGCGGTGTGGAATATTTTTTCCATATATAATACACAGCAGCTTCTTTTAAACAGAAAATAATATCTTGCACCATAAAAATTACCAATTACAGCATAGGCGACCTTGTACATCTTCCCATTCGATTAACCAATGCCAAATACTGAAGCAACAGTTGATTTCAATGAATCCCTAGCATCCCTGAAACCTTGAGCCAAAGGATGCTTGGCTTGCAAAAATACCCGGGCACAATTACGTCCTGGCATTCCCGAAATTGACCCACCTGGATGAGTTCCCGCACCAGTTAAAAATAGATTTTCAATTGGTGTTTTATAGTTTGCTAATTCTGGTAAAGGACGGAAAAACACCATCTGATCTAAGGTCATATCAATATGATAATAATTTCCCTTATAAGCTCCTAATCTTTCTCCCAATTCCGCGGGACTCTCCACCCGACGGGCGATAGTTGCTGCTTTTACATTTGGCGCGTAGTTAGCCAACTTATCAATTACTCTGTCTGCAACTTGGTTTTTGAGTTCATCTGTCCAACCTGTACCTTTTAAACCCGTACCTTGCGCACCTGCTATCTGGTAGGGAGCAAAAAACTCAATCCATAAAGTATGTTTACCTGGTGGTGCTAATGTAGGATCAAGGGCGCTAGGCATGACCACATACATAGAGGGGTTGGTATCGGGAATTTCCCCCAAGGTACATTTACTGTGGGCTTGTTCAACATGAGCCATGGAATCTGCAATTAAGATCGACCCAATCAGATAATCATCTTTGTGGTCATGGTAGGGAAAATGCAGAGGTTCATCTAACGCCAAGTCGATTTTCAGGATGGTTTCGTTATTATTAATAATCCGGCGTTCTAATCTTGGTCGTAAATCCGGGTCAGCATCATCTACCTCATCAGTGTCAATAAGTTGTAAAAATAGACGTTTAGCATCAATGTTAGAGATAATGCCATATTTAGCCCGATATTCTTGACCTCCCCCAACTCGGACACCCACAGCCTTACCATTGTCAATTAATACTTTCTCTACCTGCTGCTCTGTTAAAATCTTACCACCTTTGCTAGTAACTAATTTAACTAATGCCTGGACTAAGGCCCCAGTTCCACCGCGGGGTCTAGTCATACCGGGATGATGACGCATAGCCATCATCATCACACCAATGGCTAGGTTTTTTTGTGAAGGGGGCGCACCGAGTTCGGAAGCGAGTCGAGACAGTGGGGCTTTTAAGAATTCTTCATCAAACCATTCTTCTAGAATATCCTCAGCACTATTCAACATGGTACGAACAAAATCCAAGCTTTTGGATGGTGAACCGATGACGGAAAATAAATCTTTGAATTTTTGGATGTTATAATTACCAAAAATATCTATAAATGATTTGGGTGGGGCGTTAAACATCGGACCCATGGCACTGATGACCCTTTGCCAGTAGTCTGTAAATTCTGCGTATTTTTTAGCGTCCCGTTCATTATAACGGGCGATTTCTGCACAGGTCTTTTCTACTGATTTGTGAGCTAAAAAATACTTACCATCAGGATGGGGACAAAAAACCACTGGGTCACAATCTAAGTATTGTAAACCATATTTTTCTAGTTCTAATTCTTCGACAACTGGGCCTAAATGAATAAATTCGTGATCAATTGCACACAAGTTAAATTTAAATCCCGGGGCTTCTTGGGGTAAGCATTCCTCCGTTGTGGCTGCACCACCTGGAACTGAACGCTTTTCTAGCAGCAGAACACTATAACCAGCTTTGAGCAAATACGCTGCACATACTAGTCCGTTATGTCCTGCGCCAATGATAATAACATCATACTCTTGCATATTTGTGCTTGGATAATATGGTGATAAATTATTATTATTATAATTTGGGTTAGAAAGAATTTTGTTGATAATTGTATTCTACACCTGTGGTTATATGTCATGTAGTTTTACCCTGGTGTGGTTATCTATACCCCTTAATTTAAACTCTGGATATTCAACAATATATCTACAGTAAGTTATATACAAATAGCTGGTATTAATAATTAATTATCTTTGGCGTCTTTGGCGATCGACCGATCGCCCTTGTTGTCATACCATAATAATGGTTGAAATACGAAGGATTTAAAGTTCTTATCCTCACCTTGTGAAAAAGCAATAAATCCTCACCACCTCAAAGATGTGAACTACCTACACTGACCTGGCGGTACAGTATAGGCTTCCCAATTCATCGGATACCGCCTCAGCCTTCGTAGATTTTTTACGTCCCGAAGACTTTGGTCTTACATCCCCTCCAAGGGCACAAGAGCTAGTTCCTAACTCTAAAAGTCGCAATCCTTCATTTCTAATATTTATCGCCGCATTAATATCTCTATCATGCTGTTTTTGGCAGTGGGGACAATCTACAAGCCTTACACCCAATGAATCATAACCTTACCTCCCTATCGGGTAGGTGTGAGCCTTCTTGCTGTTTAAGGTAAAATTTCTGTTAAGTTCATTAAGCATCTACAGCTTGCCCAGTTTTTATAAGGTACTCAGTATGACATCCACAGCATCTTCCGCCCTGCCAAATTTTTGTGAAGGAATCCAATATTTTGGTGAGGCCTTGCCAAATTTTGCAACTTATGGTAAAATAGCTGCAATAGAACCAGGAAAAAAGGCGATCGCCGATCCCACAGATCCCGCAGCGGTATATCAAACCTTACTAGCTGCCGATGCCCTGCGCTATTTAACCCTACAAATCACAGCCAGTAAAGCTTCCGGACATCCGGGCGGTTTTGCCAGTCAAGCAGAAGCCTACGCAGCCTTGGTAATGCTAGGTCATAAAAACATCATGACAGAAGTGGGACACCACGCCCCCGGATTCTATAGCGCCATGTTTTTAGACCGCTCCCTAGAAGACATGGGGATTAATACAGTACAGCAACTGCGCGATCGCTTCCGGGAAAAGCACGGACTTTTAGGGCATCTTTCCGGCTACATCCCCGGCATTCTCGCACCCGCCGGACCCCTAGGACAAGGACAACACTTTGCCATGTCAGCCGCACTGCTGCACCCAGATAAGTTATTCCCCTTCACCCTGGGTGACGGCGGACTAGGCGAACCATATATTATGAGTTCCATGGCACATTTTAACACAGCCTATCCCAGTGCCACCAACTTCTTACCCGTCCTGGTGTGGAATGGCTACAGCCAAGAACATCATAGTATGGTTTCCCTCAAAACCAACGCCGAAATGAAAGCCTATTGGCAAGGAAACGGTTTTGCAGAAGTAATTCTAGTCGATGCCAAAGACTTTGACGACCAACACCAACCAGGGGACTATGTTGATAGTACCGCCTTTTCCTTTGAGCAGCGCCTAGCCTTCACCAAAACCGTACTTTTAGGCATAGATAAAGCCGCCCACTCCGCCCTCAACGGCAAACTTACCGTATTTATCATTAAACAACTCAAAGGCGCAGGGGTTCACGCCCGCGGTTCCAAATCTCATAACCTCTACCCCAAAGACACCCTAAACGCACCCCACATTATCAGTGCATTGCAAACCCGCGCCCTCCCCCCAGAAGCTTGGGAAATAGTCAGAACCAACGCCGAACGCGCCGGTGGCGGACCCGCAGCCAAAACAGTAGTCACAGAATTTGAATTACCATTACCAGACCTAGGGAAATTACCCCTAGAAGAATATACAGTCGCAGGTGACCCCCAAGTTTCCACCACCGCCATGGGGCGCTTAGTGGGAATCGTCGGTAAACAAGATAGTAAATTCCTAGTCACCAACGCCGACGGTAACGAAGCATCAGGAATTGCTAACATTAACCAAGCCCTCAAAGTCATTCACCCCACCACCGATGATTTATATAACCAAGCACCCAACGGTCAAGTTTATGAACCATTGAGTGAAGATGCTTGTGCAGGTTTAGCTGCGGGTTTAGCCCTCATGGGTGCGAGAACCCTATGGTGTTCCTATGAATCCTTTGCCATCAACGGGTTACCAATTTGGCAAACAGTCACCCAAGCCATGGCAGAATTACGCCGTCAAACTCCCTCAACCATCACCTTATTTACCGCCGGTGCATTAGAGCAAGGGCGCAACGGTTGGACACACCAACGCCCAGAAATTGAAGCATACTTTGCTTCCCTCATGCGTAATGGTAATATTTTCCCCCTATTTCCCCCCGACGCTAACAGCATTCAAGTTTGTTATGACTGGGCTTTGAACACCAAAAATAAAGGAATCGTCATCACCGCCAGTAAATCACCCTTACCAATTCGTACCACCCTAGAACAAACTCGCCAAGGTTTAGCAGACGGCGCAATCTTATTACAAGAAGTTCCCGGTGATAAACAAGTTGTATTTGCAGTCATTGGCGATATGACCTTAATTCCCGTCTTTGAAGCCGCCGCTTTCTTAGAAACCGAAGGTATAGGCGTAAAAATTGTTTCTGTCATTAACCCCCGCCGTTTGTATCGTCCTCATGACACAGCTTGGGAAACTTGCTCAGAACCCGATGGCGGTTTCATGGATGATGCTCAATTTGCCCAATTATTCAGCGGTGACGCATTAATTGGTGTCACTGGTGGCGCAGCGGCCATGCTTGAACCAATCATGTTACGCAGCAACTGCAAACGTGATACTTTCGCCTGGAAACGTGGGGAAACCACCGCCAGCGCCGGGGAATTGATGGCCTTTAACGGGTTAACTGCTGAAGAATTGACTAAACGCGCCATTGAATTAATCCACTAAATTCAGTTTTTACCCTTGACTACATACCCAAGTCCCTTAGAGGATGTTTGTCAAGTCATGATTAGTGTATCAACTATTGTTTGACCCATCCCTAACCCTCCCCTTGTAAGGGGAGGGGACTGGATTTTATTGTTTTTTGTGTGTTCGGTGTGTTCCCCAATCCTTCGGTGTTCCCTGTTCGGTGTGTTCCCTTTCCTCACTGATAATTTCTCAACTCAAATAAGATTCCTATATTACCTAGAAAATTGAGCAATAGGCATTCTGGGCGGTGCTGTTCTCCACATTAAATCAATCTCCTCTGCTGTCAGTTCATAGGCTTGGTTAACTAAATCAGCAAGTCGATATTCTAATTTTACAGCTTCATATTTCCGACTTTGGATTGCTGGAACATAATCATTATATCCTTGACGCAGCGCTTTAAACTGGGAGACACCCAAAGGGTCAACTGTTTTAGATTTTGGCATTCTTTTTCTCACCTCTTCCACAAACTCAGCCAATTCTAAACCAGCGAAATCTCCTAATTTTTGTCCCAGCTTCTCAATTTTAAATTCTATTTGCAACCACTCCAGGAAATCTTGCTCAACTTCCCCGTTCAGTTGAGTAATTTCAATTAACTTGGTAACTATTATTTCTACTTCTGCACGTATTTCTGCGGTAGGTGACGCAATGGGTAGAGTTTCTATCAAATAGCCGGCAGGGTTTAAAGCCTCATCTTTCATCCGTGGTAAACGTCGCCAATTATACCACCACATCAGAGGAGAATTGAGAACTCCCAGAATATATAAGTCAGATGTGGGAATGATAAAACCCTTATCATTTGTAAAATAAGCTCGTGTATCATAGCTGTAAGCTGGATGAAATTGTATTACCTGATAAATTATTTTAGGTTGTTCCAAAAGAGGGTAGAATGATGGTGATGCTTGCAGCTGCCACCATAACTGTTTACCCGCTCTAGCTTCCAACTTATTTCTATAAATTTCTAAATGTTGTTTGATTACAGGATATTCTTCTATATCTATATCTTTGTGAGCGAAAATCATCCATAAATTTTCCCATTTAGGAACCCACCTTTTAATATCTTGGCCTCTTAAATAAGGCTGAATGATTTCTGCAGATTTCGGGTCAGCTTGAACCAACTTCTTCTTAGTCGCTTCATCTATTAAAAACGCCTCATTAAAACCTGTCTTGATTCCATAACAAGGTTTTACCCCAGCAAACTCCTTTAACGGAACTCCTACCCGCTGAATTTTCCCCATTAATTCCTCAACCGCAGGGGGTTCTAAACTCCAAGCATTGCTAGTAAACCGCGACCAAGGGATAGTATAACTGTTCTCTGGATTCTGCACATATTGAGTCAGGTTAATTTTAGCTATCTCCTGACGGGGAACAGAACAAACTAAAACTGATTGATTCTCATTTGATATCTGAACAATTTTAGGTTTCCTCACTACCACAATACAGGGAAAGGTATCAGCATCTTGAAAAATTGGCGCGTGTCCAAAATCTATAATTTCTTCAAATACACTCGACTCAGAAAAGAACCGTCGCAACGGTTCACCGTAACCAGAACGTAACCATTTATTAGTAACAATATAAGAAAGTATTCCTTCTGGCTTTAATAAATTTAAACCTTTTTCATAGAAATAAACATAAATATCCGCAACTCCATTATAACTTTGATAATTTGCTTGTAAATAAGGTTTAAATTCTGATAATAATTCCTGACGGATATAAGGAGGATTCCCAATTACGACATCAAAACCACCCTCAGCAAACACTTGGGGAAACTCACCTCCCCAATTAAAAGCTAAATCTGTCAGTTGTGAATCACCCACAATAGAATTACCAACTTTAATATTATCATCCAAATAAGTTAAACTTTTTCCCTGAGTTGCAGTTTTTAACCACAAAGATAACTTAGTAATTTCTACCGACTCCGGCGATAAATCAACGCCAAACAAGTTATTACTGAGAATAGTTCTATCTAATTCGATATTTTCTAACCCCTGATATTCCAGAAAGAGTAAATTATCATTAACTCGTCGATACTGACTTTCTAAATAATCAAAAGCTGCAATTAAAAACGCACCTGAACCACAAGCGGGGTCAATAACTCGCGTTTTTACTAATACCTCATCTCGGTAAGTTAACCAAAACTGAATTTCTTGTTCTCGCTGTTGTAGTGTATCTGCTGCTAGCTCAAACCGCTGTCTTAACTCATGCTCTCGCGTTTGCAAATAACCACCAATAGCCACTTCAACGATATATTGCGTAATATAAGCAGGGGTGTAAAATACCCCTAATTTCTTCCGTTGACCTTGTTTTTTATCAAATTCCTTTTGAGTGATATCAGCTTTTAACTCTTCTAAATCTGTAATTGACTGCTCAAAAATCCGTCCCAGAATATCTACAGAAACTTCGGAATCAAAATCAAAGCGCGTCAGTTGTTTCAGTTGAGTACATAAAGAATCTGGAATATTTAACTGTTCATCTAACAGGGAATCATGTTGAAACAAACCCCCATTATAACCCGGAATTGGTGGATCATCATGACCTTGGTCAACCCAGCGGAAAACATTTTTATAAATTTCCCAAATCGGAACAGGAGTATAAGGGTTTCTACTATCATGAGCATTGCTAATTGTCCTCTCTGGTAATAGTCCCCTATCCTCACAAAAAGCAATAAATAAAATTCTATCTAAAGTCTTTTGTGCTTTCTCAATTAAAACTTGCTCCCGGTTGGGAATATTTAAATCACAAATAAAGCGGAAATGTTTAACAATGTTTAATCTAACTTGCTGATATTCGTCATAGAGTTGTTTTGTAATTTCCTCTTGTGCTTGATTAGAAGCAGTTAACAACCTATCAATTACAGATACATTTTTAATGGGTAGAAAATTTTGCCGACAAAAAATAAAGTAAAATATTTTAAATTCCTGGAAATCTGCTAAATCTGTCAAAGAGAACCTTTGATAATAAGCAGGAGTTTTATTAATGTGATAGAGTCTTAACTCTCGATAATTAGAAATAATAATCCAATGACAATCAGGTGTATAATTAGCATAATGCCATCCTTGATCAACCGCTGATTTATCCCTTCCAGATACAGCACGGTCTAAATTATTTTTACTTCCTTTTAATTCAATGGGCGCAACAACTAAACCCTGTAATTTTACTTGACCTTTATGGTTTTCTACGGCTGTAAAAAATCCCAAAGCTGCATCAGCAGCACCCCCACCATCAGCGATATGTTTTTCTGGGTAAATTTCCCAAGCTTTACCACCACCATCAATGACTGAACGATAACCCAACACATTTTGAAAGATATCTTTGAGAAAATCACCATGTAAGGAAACTTCACTTATTTGGTCAAGTGTACCTGTTTGTAGAGCCTTAACCCATTTTTGAATAGTCTGGTGACGTTGCTCTAAATCGGAGGGAAACTTAAAATTACCTAAAGCATTTTTGAGAGCCTTTTTTTGAAATAAAGCTTTATCATCTTGCTGAATCATATATCCATATTCTCAGTAACTATATGCTGTTTTAAAAACCTTAAACTCATGTATATAGCATTTCCCATGCTCGTGAGGTACAATTTTTTTTAGTTTGAGGGAATAGGGAATTGGTGTGTACTTCATGAGCCTGAAAAAGGCTATAAATAAACAAGTATACATTATACATTAGCATCTACCATCTCAATAACCGATGATACATATACCTAATCCTGATAAAATACTTAGTGGCTAAGTATACTTTATATGTTGTTGAGATTTTATACCTGCGTCTTAATCCATCTTAATATTCACCCATAGGTAAAAAAATGGGGACACCACCGACTGAACAGCAGTATCCCCAAAAACCTATTGCCAAATATAGATAAGGATAAACAAAACAATCCAAATCACATCTACGAAGTGCCAGAATAACGAGGTCGCATTGACCCCAAAGTGACCGGAATCGTAGTTTCCCGGTAAGAAAGAACGGAAAAAAATAATCAACTGTAACAGAATACCAGTGAGAACGTGCAAACCGTGAAAACCAGTCAGCAGATAGAACATCCCACCGAATACCCCGGAAGTGAACCCAAACTCGAGGTTACTCCATTCAATACCTTGTCCCACTAAAAAGTAGGTACCCATGGCCATAGTGGCGGCCAGATAGATGCGAAATCCCCTTAAATCGTGTTTTTGTAGGGCTCGTTCTGCTAAGTAAATCACAAAGCTACTGGAAACAAGAATGACTGTATTGATGGCGGGTTCTATAATTTCTAACCCGGAAACTCCATCTGGTAACCAGTTAGGAGTTGTGGTTTTGTAGACGATATACCCGGCGAAGAAACTCAGGAAGATAACGCTTTCCGATAGGAGGAACACAATGAAGCCAAACATTTTATTGCCTTCTTCGTCGTGTTCGTGTTCAACGCCTGTGTGATGGTGAGGTAATTGCAACTCTTCTGAGTTGATGGAACTGTCCATTGATGGGAATTCTCCTTTTTTAAACCCAGAGGAACGCGGAGATTTAGTCTGCGTTTTTTAATGCGGGGTTGTTGGCTGTTAAGGGTTCTAATTTGCCGTAGCCGTAAGGTTCAGAAATAATGATGGGAATTTCCTCGAAGTTTTCCACTGGGGGGGGTGAAGAAACCATCCACTCTAGTCCGATCGCTCTCCAGGGATTATCAGGTGCTTTTTCCCCTTGCATCCAGGAAATGACCATGTTGAAAATGAATGGTAAGGTGGACATTCCCAGCATGAAAGCCCCCAGACTGGCGATAATATTCCAAAATTCGTACTCTGGAGCGTAGGAGGAAACCCGGCGTAACATTCCTTGCAAACCCAAGGGGTGCATGGGTAAAAAGTTCAGGTTAGTGCCAATAAATGTTAGCCAAAAGTGCAATTTACCCCAGCCTTCGTAGTACATTCTGCCGGTCATTTTGGGGAACCAGTGGTAAATGGCGGAATATAAACCCATGGTCACTGTGCCAAAGAGGACATAGTGAAAGTGACCGACCACAAAGTAAGTATTGTTGACGTGTACATCTACAGGTACTGAGGAAAGCATAATACCTGTGATCCCGGCGAATACAAACATGATTAAGCCACCCAGGGAAAACAGCATGGCTGTATCTAGCCGCAGTTTACCGCCCCAAATGGTTGCTACCCAAGCAAATACTTTAATACCTGTGGGTACGGATACAAACATGGTGGTGAGCATGAATATTAACCGCATCCAACCAGGTGTACCACTGACGTACATATGGTGTACCCAGACGATACCACTGACTACCGCAATTAACATTGAGGAGATGGCAACTACTTTGTAGCCAAACAATGGTTTGCGGGCGTAGACTGGGAATATTTCTGAGAAAATGCCAAAGATGGGCAAGATAATCACGTAAACAGCCGGGTGGGAGTAAAACCAGAAGTAATGCTGAAACATCACTGGATTACCGCCGTGGCTGGGGTTAAAAAAGGCAGTTCCTGCGGTCAGGTCTAGTAGTAACATCACTGCACCGGCTGTGAGTGCAGGTAATCCAAACAATTGGATAATCTGGGCGCTAAATACTGCCCAGACAAATAAAGGCATCCGAAAGAAGCCCATCCCCGGGGCGCGCATCTTGACGATGGTGGTAACAAAGTTAACAGCACCCATGATGGAGGAAACACCGGAGATGGCTACTGCTAGTAACCAAACTACTTGACCATTAATTAAGTTACCGGTGGGGTTTTGCAAGCTTACTGGTGGGTAAGACCACCAACCGGCTTGGGCTGGACCACCGGGGACTAAGAAACTGGTCATTAAGAGAGTCCCTACCACCGGTACCATCCAAAAGGCGACGGCGTTGAGTCGGGGAAATGCCATATCCCTCGCCCCAATCATTAGGGGTACTAGATAGTTGGCAAAGCCTACTAGGGAGGGAAATGTCCACAAGAACAGCATGACAGTGCCGTGCATGGTGAACATCCCGTTATAAACGGTGCGGTCTACTAGGTCAGATTCGGGTGTAATTAGTTCTCCGCGAATTACCATGGCGAAGATCCCGCCGACGAGAAAGAAGATAAATGAGGTGACCAGGTACTGTATACCAATTACCTTATGGTCGGTGCTAAAGCTGAAGTATTTTTTCCAGCTACCTGGTTGCTCACCAGGGTGACTGATGTCTGTAACAGAGATATGTGTCATTGGTCATTACCCAGGATAATTGACTAGAGGAGATGTTGCTGGTGCTACTCTAGCCCAACCGTTTTTGACTGGCTGACTGGCTGCTTGGGCATACTCAGAGGCTGCCTGATTTGGGGCTGGTGTGGGCTTTTGGGTGGCAGCGTAGGATAGCCATTGATGGTAATCTTCGGGAGATTCCACAACTACATTGGCCTGCATGGTGGCAAAGTATGTACCACTATATTGAGAATCGGTTAACCGATACTGTCCCTCACGGATGGGTGTAAATTCAAAGTCAATGGTGTGGTTGGGTACAATGTCCTGCTTGAGGCGGAATGCAGGAATATAGAAGCCATGTAGCACGTCTTCTGATTTTAGTGCTAAACGTACCCGGCGATCGCTTGGTAAGTGCAATTCGGTACTGGTAACATTTGTTTCAGGATAGTGGAACACCCACGCCCATTGTTTAGCCACTACATCAATGTTTTCTACCGGTTCCCCTTGCTCCTGGGGTGCTGCATCAGCGGATTCCATACTTACAGGATGATGCAAATGGACTAGTTCCATGGGTCCTTGAATCCCCATTTGCTCGTAGACTTGGTAGCTATAGGCAGCAATCCATAACACTAACATAATGGGGATTGCTGTCCACACCACCTCTAAGGTAACGTTACCCTCAATGTGGGGGCCATCGCTCAAGTCCCATCTTTGTGCCCGGTGGAAAATGATCGAGTACATCAGAGTCCCGGTTACACCTAAAAAGATGAATGCACCCAGGGTGACTAAGAAGCTAATTAAATCATCAATTAGCTGAGATTCTGCTGCTGCTTGGGGGGGAAGCCAGCTATAAGCCTGCTGTCCTATCCAGAGACTGATGATAGTCACAATGGTTGCAGCCACCAACACGGTGAAAATATTTAAAATCTTCCGCAAGTCCATAATTGTTAGTTACTTGAGCATTGTGTTTAGGTCTGCGCCCATTCTCAGCAAGTTATCTGCTGTATTATGTATGCCAAATTCTGCCGCCATTTGCGCTCCTAGTGTGCCGTGGACGTACATAATCAACATCACTACTATTCCAGTGGCTAAATAACTCCACTGCACTTCTTGTGCTGGGTCTTGACTCCAAATAAAACGCTGCCATCCTCTCCAAACAGTCATCCCTAGAATCAGCCCCAGCAAGAATACCCCACCCACACCATGCCAAAGCATGGTTTCCATGGCCTGCATTCCCCAAGCACTTTTGACATCACTAGATGGTGTTGCGAGCAGCATTTCATAAAAGCCCGCAGCTACAGTGAAAATAGTAATGATAGTGGAGCCGACCATGTTGTACCACCCCACATCAAAAAAGTTGGCAGGTTCGACAGGAATGGCTAAAAACTTGAAGACCCATTTTTGCCAGGGGAACAGCATACCTACAAGATCAAAGGTAATGCCAATGATGAACAGACCCAAGGTAAGATGGACTAAGTTAGGATGAATGGGAATCGAGTAGGGTAATCCATTGGCCCCGAATTGGCCGCTTATTTGATCAATTAATTCCGAGTTCATGGCAAGATACCTTCCTTGACTGCTTCAACAACTGGTACTGTGTGCAGTCCATATACCCACACCAGTTGATCTCCCAGATATACTTGCACGCCGACAATCACAGTTAACAACAACCCAGCCAGCATATAATGAATGGGCAATTTGTACGGGTTGCGGCTGCGAATTACATACCGCCAAGCTGTAACGGATGCGATAATTCCCGATAGGGACCAACCAACCAATGTATGTACATTTAATACTGATTTAGCTTGGGTGTAGGGTTGTGCTAAACCGGCTTCAAATTGACCGAAAATAATGGCCACGAAGATAGCGATGGTCGCCACAAACATATTCCACCAACTCACTTCAAACAGATGAGTTCTACCAGTAAAGTAACCGAGTATATCGCAGAAGAATGCAAACAAAACCATCGCAATTACGAAGTGGACAATGATGGGGTGCATCGTATCTGGATAGGGCAAATTGTGATCGTTTAAAGATGTCAGATACTCAAGCATTGTGTTCTCCTGGACATATCTATTGCACCTCACTTGTCAATGTTGCAAATCCTCACACCACTATCATGATTAACACGTGACCGGAGTTTGTATAGCTACTTGCAGCGAAATCCGGTCAATGTCAAAATATCTTACTCCTAGGTCTCTACTGAAGCTCAAAGTGATGCCGTTACTATTTATCATCAAGCATTGAGTTCAGTTCATTTGTTCATGCCGATAATCTACAAGAGCAATTTTTAATTTATCTAACAAAATTGCTGTTTTCTGTCGGAACTGTGTAACCTATCTTTTAGCTTAAAGATTTTTTTACTAATTGTCAAAAAAAATTAGAGAAAGTTGGAAAATTGTTTATCTGAAGCAACGTAATATTTCTCTAATGTAAATTATCTTGCTATTTTTCATATATTGCATATATGAAAACTTTTAGATGTATAATCTGATAGGAATACGGGGAAAAAGCCATACATTAATCAATTATTAATTTGTGATTTCCATGACTTAACACATCTGTGAGGATGTTTGTCAAGTCATGATTAGTGTATCAACTATTGTTTGACCCCACCCTAACCCTCCCCTTGTAAGGGGATGTTTGTCAAGTCATGATTAGTGTATCAACTATTGTTTGACCCCACCCCCTTCCTTACAAGGTTAGGTTTTTAATATGATCTGTGAAGGCAAGACCACCGAAGACAAGGAAGGAAAGTGGACAAGGAAGATTTTATCCGGACAATGGTCTTTTAAGGGGCTATTTTTCTTACTAA
>NZ_JAQMUH010000184.1:0-9454 GCF_028331025.1 Anabaenopsis arnoldii
CAGGGAACAGGGAACACACCGAACAGAGATTAAGAAGGAATATTCAGGCATTTTCTTCAATAACCAACATTATTTCCCTTATACGGTAAGCCTTTTCGGATTTTATCAAAACAATTTAGCATATTAGGTACTGAAGAACCTCATTTCTGAATATAGAAAATAAGAAAAGGAATAGCTTATTTCCATGGCGTGGTCAATTTTCGCCCCAGTTAGTTGAGTATCTTTTAGCAGAAAACAGCTCTAATGATTTTTCTATACTAGATCCTTTTTGTGGTTGTGGAACTACTTTATATGAGGCAGCAAGAAAAAACTTTACCTGCTATGGAACTGATGTAAATCCTGCTGCCTATATTTTTTCATCAATAATCAATTTTTGCGCCAGGGTAAGCTCATCTAATTTAGTATAAAAATGACTTGACAAAAGAATCAGAATAGGGAGCAGAAATAATATACTTGACACAGAAGAAGAACAGTGAGATGACAAAAATACCTGCCCTGAACACTATCTTCATCAATCTTTATGTCATCTGGATTTAAAACCAAGCCAACTGTAACCAAGAAAAAAGCTAATCATGGACAAGTAGCATCTGTAGAAGCGATTCACCAGAGTTTAGTGGAGAACTTGAGAGATATCAAAGACCCCAGAATAGAAAGAACAAAGAAACACAACCTTACAGATATCCTGGTCATAGCAATTATGGCGGTGATAGCCGGAGATCCACCAGACAAACAAGCAAAAGCCATCGCCACAGTGTTAGAACAAGCCGAGTTACTTTATCAATCTTAGGGTATAATTGGCTCAAAAATGCGAACAATAGCCGAAATTAACGACAAAATCAGCCGCCAACGTGCAGTAGTATTGACTGTAGAAGAACTAAAAGCACGAGTTGCTGAAGTTGGTATTACTCAAGTAGCCAAAGAAGTTGATGTCATTACCACGGGTACATTTGAGCCGATGGAGTCCAGTGGTGCAATTATTAACCTGGGACAAACTGACCCCCCGATTAAAATTCGCCGCTGTTGGATAGATGGCGTACCAGCCTACGCAGGGTTTGGGGCGGTAGATTTATACTTGGGTG
This sequence comes from Anabaenopsis arnoldii, assembly GCF_028331025.1. Lineage (NCBI taxonomy): Bacteria > Bacillati > Cyanobacteriota > Cyanophyceae > Nostocales > Nodulariaceae > Anabaenopsis > Anabaenopsis arnoldii. Next base: position 1,080 of record NZ_JAQMUH010000184.1, read on the forward strand.
CAAGTTGTCCCGTAGATACCATGGATGGGGAAGAAGTCCGAGAACATGGCGGTGGCCATGTGATAGAAAATTTGATCGCTGGGAACCCCGTACAGATCAGAGCTTTGGGACAAGTAACAGATTGTTACCCCAGGGCGAGCTTTGAAACTACCATTACCCGTGACACCATCAATCAGTTCTATTTATTCAATCCGCGCAATCTTTACCAAAACTTTATTGTCGGCGTTAATGGGGGCGATCGCCCACTATTTACTTATCTAGGTCCTTTACAACCGAGTTTAGGAAATGCGGTTTACTCTAACCCCGGTGCAATTTCCCCCTTACTCAACGACCCAGATTTACAACTAGTTGGCATTGGTACCAGGATATTCTTAGGTGGTGGTATTGGCTATGTTGCATGGGAAGGAACTCAACACTTCCCCTTACAAAAACGCTTACCCAATCATACACCCATTGGACCGGCTGCCACTGTAGCCTTAATCGGCGATGCTAAACAAATGAATCCCCAGTGGGTGCGGGGTTGTTACTTTAAAAGCTATGGTCCCTCATTAATGTTGGGTGTAGGTGTCCCCCTCCCGGTATTAAATGAAGAGGTAGTTAAATATTGTGCCGTCCAGGATAAAGACTTAGTAGCGCCCATCGTAGATTTTTCCATTCCTCGGCGAGTTCGTCCTACCTTTGGACTGGTGAGTTACGCCCAACTCAAGTCAGGGCGGATCACCATTGATGGTAAAAATGTCAGGGTTGCTCCCCTAGCTAGTATATTATTTTCTAGGGCGATCGCCACGGAATTAAAAGCGTGGATTGGTGCGGGTACTTTTACCCTCACAGAACCAGTGGCTCAAATTCCCATGGACAGATCATTTTTACCCCAAGATCGCTGGACAGATTTTTAGCATGGGGAATGGGGAAGTGTTCATCTTCCCCCCTTTCCCCGTCTTTACGACTCGTGATACTTATGAGCAAGAGTTTTTAACCAGGGGATATCAGCGAATTGCCAAATTTACTTGACATGAAAATCCTAGAATATCACTCCTGAACTGGTTTCGCCCGTTTAATGGGCTTAGGAGCAGGCGCTTTCGGTATCGGTTTAGATACCGCCAATGGTTCGCCGGCTGTTTTCTTGATTGGTTTTGGGGTTTCCCCATTACGTCTGCGGGGAAATGGCTTTCTCGCACCACCACCAGCACGGGGACTACCTTTAAAGGGCGGTTTGCGTTTTTTGGGTAGATCCGCGATCGCCTTAGCTTTTTCTACTACCAATACGTCACCTTCCCGCTTGGCTTGAAAGTCCCAGAACTTGCTCACAGCTTTGGTGGTCAACACACCCCGCAGTTTCAACTTAAAATATTTGGGTTTATCACCAGTTTTCCGGGGAGCTTGCTTAATTTTGACCACTAAACTTTTAGCGTCAAAAGACTGGTAAACTACCTCACCACGCACGGAAAAAGTACCATCAGCCATTTCGGAGGAAGATAGCACTTCACTTGTAGATTCTTCTTGGTTTTTGGGTAGCTCATCATCGGTTTTGTGTAAATCTTGGATGAAGGAATCTTGCTTGTCCTGTTCTGTGGGCTGTTTAGCCAAATTTTCTGGATCCCAAACCCCCACAATTTGCAGGTGTAAGGTGTCGTTTTCTTGGCGGGTGCGTGGGTAAACTACCCACAAATGATCTTTCTCTAAATCTAGGTGATTTTTGACTAAGCTCATAATCCGTCCCAGGAGAACAGCGTTGAGTTGCACGCCATCTGTGGTTATCAGGGTACCTTGAGTAAATTGTTCGCTGCTAGCAAGGTAACGACCCCGGACTAACCCGATGGCTCGGTATTGCATTGTTTCACTGGGTGGTGGGATTGGTTGCACCCGATGAAGCTCAGTTTCATTTGAGCTGGTGTCACTAGGTTGAAAATGGGAATTTTCCAGGTCAGAGGCCTGGACTGCTACTGTATGACCATTAGCAGCTTGATGGTTGGTAGAAAAGTTAGAAGATTCAGGTGAGGGCATCAGGTGGGAATTCATAAAAACTCCTTGCGGCGGAGACACATCCCAATTATGGGATTTAACGAAGGCAACTAAAAACAGGGTTTGTGCGGTTAATGAAAATATATTAGCTGTTCACAAACCTACACCAGGGCGAGCCATACAATGAGAAGGAAGCTACATTAATGTATTAACACAAATATAACTGGGAGCCTTTACACTGGTTTGGGAAGCATATCATAAGTAAATTTCTGACGGATCCTCCTAAAGTCATCACTTTTTTTAGCAATGTGAATAGTTAATTGTTATAAAATTCACAGGCCATTGGCGGTATTCCGCAAGCTTTTGGAAATTTTTCGCCTTGTGATTTATGTAAATGATCATGTCGTTTGAATCTTGGAGTAAAACTAAACTGTGTCTCAACCGCGCAATACTTGGAAAATTAAGATTGTTTTAGCCTTGGGAACTATTTCCTTTCTAGGTGCTTCCCTAATTCCGATTATTGGATCCTTGAAAAATCCCCCGCCCTCAACTGAAAATACCCCTGTCAGCACAGCCTCATCTGAGCAATTATCACAGTTGCAAGACCAAGCAAAAAGTTATGAGTTGGTTTTACAACGGGAGCCAGAAAATCAAACTGCGCTCAATGGTTTATTGCAGGTGAGGCTACAACTTCTGGCTTTAAATCAAGGTGATATTAAAGCAGTCATTGAACCTCTAGAAAAACTCACTCAACTTAATCCAGAACGGTCTCAATATGGGGTGCTATTAGCCGAAGCCAAGCAGCAAATAGGCGACCAGGAAGGATCAGCCCAAGCTTACCGCTCAGTTTTAACCACTAACCCCGGTGAGTTGAACGCTTTACGGGGTTTGGTGGCTCTGTTGCTCAAACAGCAACGTCCTGATGAGGCTGTGAGTTTGCTCGAAGACACTCTTTCTGGAAAGACAACCCAAACGGGAAGTTTGGATAGGGGAGCTGTACAGGTTCTATTAGGTACTGTTCACGTTTCCCAGAAACGCTATGGGGAAGCTACCTCTATCTATGAGCAAGCAATTAAGAATGATCCTCAAGATTTTCGTCCCGTTTTAGCAAAAGCATTGCTCCTCAGAGAACAGGGTAAACCAGATGAAGCTCAACCTTTATTTGATAACGCCCTGGCTTTAGCACCTGCTCAGTACAAAGATCAAGTTAATAGGGCTATCGCTCCCCCCACTTCTGCGCCTACTCCATCGCCCACAAAACCAGGAGAGTAACTACATTATTTACAGTGATAAATTACACTCTGATAGCAGCCAGGATGCCAAAAATCAGAAATAGACATCCGCCAGTAAAAGTGAGTTGACGTTCCGAAATACGTCCGGCAATCAGTTTACCTCCAATCACGGCGATCGCAGTGCAAATTATATGCCCTAACACTGCACCCGCAGCTACTCCCACAGGGTTATATCTGGCTGCTAGGGCAATTGTGGCTATTTGCGTGCGATCGCCCCATTCTGCTATAAATGTCAGGGTGAAGGCTTCTATGAAAATTGCTAAGGGGCTTTTTGACTTTCTTTGTAAATCTGCCTTATATACTGCCTCTTTGGCCTCATTGATTACTTCTATCTCCGAGCCTGACTCAGGCATTTTACTAGCTTCATAGAGCAGTTTGATCCCGAATCCTAGAAATAATAGTATTTCCGCATACTTGAGGTAAATTTCTGGTAAGAAAGATACAAACCTCCCGAATATGACAGACAAAATTGTCATGGCGGCTAGTGCGCCGGCTACACCGATTAATACCAGCTTACGCGAGTATTTCATCGCTAAAATTACGCCTATAAAAAATGTTTTATCCCCTAACTCGGAAACTGTAATTAGTAACAAACCTGCTGTAAATGCTGTTAACACTCTCTTTAACTCCTGAAGGATTTTTTACCTGTGTGGAGCTTCAATGAGAGTGGCAAAACTTCACTGAGAGCTACACACAATTTTTTGTGTAAACTCAGTGAAGGTCTCGCTGCCAAATCAAATATTTATCATATTATCATTTGTCATCTGAACCAGGTTCATCACCAGTATGTTGACTCAGATGTTTAAAATAAAGTGACTTTATTTTAAAGCTACTCCCCTTCTCTATAGACTTAATTATACACCTATTCGCGATGGGAGTCAAGCAATATTTATTCTTGCTTAACTCCACTGGATGTTTTTAGAAGCTGTGCCTACTATTGAGCACTGCTAACTGGTTCTGGCATAGCTGAAGAGTGATGTTCTGCTATGAGCCATTGATTGCCGACTTTATTATAAACAAAGGTGTATCTGGCTGGAACTTCCTGAGTCTGACCATTACTGGTAAGTTTAAATGTATATGTTCCTGAATCAATAGCTACACCACAATACAGGCGAATACTGCTGTAATTAATACGCCCTACGGGCTGCTTTTGTAAGAAAGTTACAAAATAGTCCTGAATTTCTTCATGATTTCGTCGCACTTTGTTAGAAACTGTAGGCAACAAAATAGCATTTCTCGCATAGTTGAGAGTGACTTTATTTGGGTCACCTGTCTGTAAAGACCCGTTCCATCGGTCAAACAGTTCGGCAATTTCTGGTCTAGTTACCTCGGGACATTGAGTTTGGGCTTGGAGAGGAGTGATTTGTAAAACCGTTATACTAGCAAGTGCAGCACCAACAATTGATGCTAGTGCATAGGGAAGAAATTTTGTTGCCATAAATAAATTTTGTTTGGATCTTGACGGGACTGTAAACTGTGAATACTCCCTCTTGTGAGCGGTTTAAGAGTGAATATGATAGCGGTGTATGCTTCCCATTAGTTTGAGGTTATCCGGGTGAATATTCCCATATCAACGGGAATTATAGAAGAATAAACTATTAATATTAAAATAAATATTGATTTCTTAATATTACTACAATTTAGTATTCACACTCCCCGGTTTTCTGAACCGGGGGAGCTTAACCTCAAAAGGTCTTTTACCAGGTTTTGTCAAACTAGTAATGAGGTTTCGAGTGCGAAAACTTCCTAATATTTGCGCTCCTTTGGTTCAAACATATTAATCACCACTGGGCGATATTGAATATCAATACCCGATGGAGAATAATAAGCCATGGTGTGTTGCAGAAAGTTGACATCATCCCGCTGGGGATAGTCTTCGCGGAAATGTGCACCGCGACTTTCTTGGCGATTTATAGCTGAGGCTAAAATTGTTTTTCCTACTACTATTAAACTTTTTAGTTCTAAGGCTTCTACTAGTTCTGTATTCCAGCAAGTACCCTGATCATCTAAATAAATCTCAGAATATTGCTGTTGCAATTGTGTTATTTTATCCCAACCTGCGCCCATTAATTCGGCGGTGCGAAACACACCACAATGCTCAGTCATGCAATCCTGGAAAGCCTGACGCACTTGGTTAATTCGATATTTTCCTGGTTGTTCTATTAAGGTTTGTATTTCTGCGTGAGCTTGTTGAATGTAACTTTGCTCATCTACATTGGGTAACCGCCGTTTCTGGACATATTCAGCGATCGCCGCCCCGGTACGCTTACCATAAACTACACATTCTAGCAGCGAGTTACTACCCAGACGGTTAGCACCATGGACAGATACACAAGCGGTTTCACCAGCAGCAAAAAATCCTTCTACTAAATGATCACCACTGCTGCGGACTTGACCATCTGTATTCACAGGGATACCACCCATACAATAGTGATTAGTGGGACGAATGGGTATAGGTTGAGTTACAGCATCCACACCTACTAAACGGTGTGCTTCTTCCCAACAGAAGGGGACACGACTCATAATTTTTTCTTTACCCATGTGTCGCAGGTCAAGATAAACAAACGGACCACCCGCACTACCATCAGGATGAATACCACGACCAGCGCGAATTTCATAGGCGATCGCCCGCGAGGTAATATCACGGGGGGCTAGTTCCATGCGACTAGGTGCGTAATTTTTCATAAAGCGATCGCCATCACTATTAATCAAATAAGCCCCTTCTCCCCGCACAGCTTCAGAAATCAGTACCCCGACCGGATACAAACCAGTGGGATGAAATTGCACAAATTCCATATCTTCCAAAGGTAACCCTGCCAAAGCAGTCATAGCCAAACCGTCACCCGTAGAAGCATAATCATTAGAAGTGGTATTATAAACGCGACCATAACCACCAGTCGCAAACATTACCGCCTTAGCTCGTAATACTTCTATATGTCCATCGAGCAAGTGAAACATCACCACACCCTTCACCTCACCTGATTCTAAAATCAGGCGCATCACATACCACTCTTGATAAACTTGCACACCATAACGCCGCAAATTGTTCACCAACTCATGGAGAATCGCGTGACCAGTTTTATCCGCAGCGTAACAAGTGCGATTATGGGAATGTCCGCCAAAAGCCCGTTGAGCAATCCGACCATCAGGTAACCGCGAGAATAAAACACCCATGTGTTCCAAGTCAATCACCACATCTGGCGCTTCTTGGGCGAGAATTGCTACCGCGTCCTGGTCTGCTAAATAGTCAGACCCCTTGACAGTATCAAAAGCGTGTGCTTCCCAACTATCTCCTGAATCAACATTTTTGAGTGAGGCCGCCATTCCCCCTTGAGCTGCTACCGAGTGGGAACGTATCGGGTGAGTTTTAGCCACCAGAGCCACATTTAAACTAGGGTCAGTACGGGCAATTTCCACCGCAGCACGACATCCGGCTAATCCACCACCGACTATAATCACATCATGTTCGAGCATAATTAACCCTTTGTGCAATCACTTGTTGTTCTATGTTAGTAGAGCAATTCATCTACCCCATTTCACTCAGCAAAAGTGGTGTGAGCATTCCATCCATGGCTAAAGGCAAAAAATAATAATACTGGTATGTTATCTATGTCATCTATCTCAAGATAGATATTAGGGTAAGCATTGATAAATCAAAACATTGGGGTTCAGAATACAGTCATATTGTGATATATAATTTAACAGTTATATTGATATAATTATGTAAATTTACTTTCAACGAATCAACTTCAAGTTCCCATACCTGTTGATGCTTTTAACCCCAAGTAGGTAAAAGCAAACATTAAATAATCCTATGGTGCAAAAAAACAATCAATCATCTGCACGCTTTCGTTCCGCCACAGAGTTTCCCAAAACCATTGAGGGACTTAACAACAATGAAGTTGATATCTTGTATCAAGAAATGCGAGCTTGTCTAGTTTTCACAAATCGTAGTCGTTCCCAGTTGCTCCGCAGAAATAAAGAACATAAACAACGGATGCAAGTTCTAATTAACCAACTGAAACAGGAAAAAACAGAAGTTGCCGAAGTTTACCGCCAGACTGTGGTACAAATGGAAAATGAAATCGGCTCCATGAGTCGATATTTAGACCAACTTTCTACAGCCTTTGATTCTGTCTCAGATATTGAGAATCCAGAACAAGCACACTGGAGTTATTTATCTTTTCCCAGCAGGTTCTTCAAATTGGTGCAAGCAATTAAATCAATTGTACTATGGTGGCGGGAAGAAAAGACCCAGGAAACAGTAAAATTACCATCTGTCAATGTATCCTCCTCTCCTATTATCACTGAGGAACCGGACGACAAACCACAAATGTCTCAAGACCCCCGTTCAATCGGAAAATCTCTTTTAGATAATGAGTCATAAAAATCATGGGTAAAAAACGCCTCAATCAACTGTTAGAGGTTCTCAAGGACAATTACCAGCGAGACTTGCACAATTCCGCCGCCATTTACACAGTTGCGCAAGTGGCCATAAATGAACTAAACCAGGAAGTTTACCAGAGCAATGAACCCGCCATAGCTGCTTTACCTTTTGCACCCAATTTACTAGATAAAGATCAACTTCTACAACAGTATGGCTCCTATAATGGGTGTCGCCAAGCAGCTAAAGAACGGGGAATTAAATTTTCTCGAACTCCTAGCTGGGAACAGCTAGCAGCAGCTTTGAGTTATGCAGAAATTTTACAAAAAATCATCACAAATTATGTCACTACATACCCTTACCCACAGCTACAAGGAACTAAGTTTGAGTTAGTTTTCCCCGTTGGTGATGAATATTAAACTAAGCCGGTCGGTCACCCAACCGACTCGTCTTCAAAACCGTACGTGAGACTTTCACCTCATACGGCTCCTCGGTAATATGGTTCTTGTCATGAATACCTACAAGACTTCCATCACTGGCTGTCTTCTTGTCGTGGCAATGTCTGTGCAATAGTTGTAGATTTTTGGATTCATCTCTTCCACCTTTAGAAAGGGGTAAGATGTGGTCTACTTCCATTACATCACTGTCCCTAAAGTAATGCCCACATTCTGGACATTTACCCTTTTGCCTCTTAAGTAGAGTCGATACTCTTTTATTGGCTTCGGGATGGTTTGTCA
>NZ_JAQMUH010000185.1:0-99412 GCF_028331025.1 Anabaenopsis arnoldii
GGTGACCGGTGCTGATTTATTGTTCATTGACCAATATCTGCTGTTACGGAATAATCCTAACGTCGATGCGATTCTCCAAACTTCCTTTAATCTCTTTAGCACTGAAACCGTGGGAGCCACAAACACCACAGGTGCAGCTTTAAGGAGTGCGATCGCCAATGGGGTCAACAACTTAGCTTTTGACGTTGATGGTAATGGTCAAGTGACAGGGGGGGATATCTTCTTAATTCGTCAAGGATTGTTACTCAAGAATAATCCTAACGTCAATGCGATTCTGGAAACTACCTTTAATCTGTTTACTAGTGAACTCACAGGACCGAGAAATACAGGAGCCGAAATTAATGCTTTCACCTCCGGGTTGCTGGGGTAGGCTACGCCAACACCCAGCGACTAAAATATATAGTAATTAGTCATCAGGAAGTTGGTTCCCCAGAAAAACCTTACAATGGTCAAACAAATCAAACCTAATTACTCTAGTCTCTGGATTAACCACATTGCACAAGTACCCCAAAATGCTTGGGATGCTTTAGCAATACCCCTGAAAACCCCGTTTTTAGAATGGGATTGGCTGAATAATTTGGAAATATCCCAGAGCGCGACGGCGAAAACCGGATGGTTACCCAATCACTTAACACTTTGGCGAGAGGGGACTTTGATAGCAGCAGCGCCACTGTACCTGAAAGGACATAGTTATGGTGAATTTGTCTTTGACCAGCAGTGGGCAGAATTAGCCCATCGCTTGGGAATACAATATTATCCCAAACTACTGGGAATGACACCATTTACCCCCGCTGAAGGCTATCGTTTTTTAATTGCTCCGGGGGAAGATGAAGACTACATTACAGCCATGATGGTACATGAGATAGATTCTTGGTGTAGTAAGCATGGAATTTCTGGGTGTCATTTTCTCTATGTTGATCCTCAATGGCGCACTGTCCTAGAACGCCAAGGTTTTACCACTTGGTTACACCATAGCTACATTTGGGAAAACCTGGATTTTAAAACTTTTGATGATTACTTAAAATTATTCAACGCTAATCAGCGCCGCAATATCAAGCGAGAGCGCAAAGCTGTGGAAAAGGTGGGTTTAGAATTTCAACCGGTGACTGGTGATGCAATTCCTCACTCTTTATTTCCTTTAATGTACCAGTTCTATGGTGATACTTGTGATAAGTTTGGCTGGTGGGGTAGTAAATACCTGACAAAGCAGTTTTTTGAGCAGCTACACACTAACTATCGCCATCGAGTGGTGTTTTTCCCAGCTTATCATCAGGAAGAGCAAGGGGAACCTATAGGTATGTCTTTTTGTTTGTATAAAGGCGATCGCCTATATGGACGCTACTGGGGGAGTTTTCAAGAAATAGACTGTTTACATTTTGATGCTTGCTACTATACACCAATTGAGTGGGCGATCGCCCATGGTATCCAAAGCTTCGATCCTGGTGCTGGGGGACGACATAAAAAACGCCGTGGTTTCCCAGCTACACCCAATTATAGTTTGCACCGCTTTTACAATCGGCGCTTAGAAAAAATTCTCCATCCCTATCTTAGGGAAGTAAATCAACTAGAACAGCAGGAGATAGAAGCCATCAATCAAGATTTACCATTTAGTCAAACTTCCCCCAGTATTAAAATCCCGGAAGAATTAACATAGCATCCCCAAAGGAATAAAAGCGATATTTCCCAGCTATAGCTTGTTGGTATATATTTAACAAACGCTCCCTACCAATCAACGCACTTACCAGCATCAACAAACTAGAACGCGGTAAGTGGAAATTGGTAATTAAACCATCTACTACCCGCCATTGGTAACCCGGATAGATAAATAAATCTGTTTGACCACAGAATGATTGTAAATCCCCAGACTGTGCTGCTCCTTCCAAGGCGCGGACTACTGTAGTCCCCACTGCAATAATTCGACCCCCCGCTGCTTTGGTGGCGCGGATTTGTTCTACCGTAGCGGGGGGAACCGAAATCCATTCTTGATGCATCTGGTGATTAGTTACGTCTTCTATTTCCACAGGGCGAAATGTCCCTACCCCCACGTGTAAGGTGATGAAAGCTTGATTAATGCCGCGATCGCGTAACTTATCTAGTAACTCTGGGGTAAAATGTAATCCTGCTGTAGGTGCGGCGATCGCTCCTGGTTGCTGGGCGTAAACCGTTTGATATTGTTCATCAGCAGCAGTGGATGAGGTAATATATGGCGGTAGAGGTATTTCACCGAATTGCTCTAAAACCTCTATCAAAGGTTTCCCATCGGGGACATCAAAATCTAATAAACGCCCTCCCGTAGCTGGGTCGGTTGCTAAAACAGTAGCAGTTAGGGTACTGGGATTTTGTAGAGAATCTTTAGATGTAAAAAAAATTCTAGATCCTATTTTGAAGCGTTTCCCGGGTTTAACTAAAGCTAACCAACAGTTATATTTTCGTTCTTCCAAAAGCAAAACCTCTACCATAGCACCAGTAGATTTACTGCCATACAGCCTAGCTGGAATTACTTTTGTGTCATTGACAATCAGCAAATCACCAGGGCGTAACAAATCTGGTAAATCTCGAAAAACATGATGTACAGGTGCAGTTTCGGTAGAGGAATTTACCACTAATAAACGGGAGCTATCCCTGGGAAATACGGGATTTTGAGCAATTAGTTCCTCTGGTAATATATAATCATACCCACTCAATGAGTAGTCTAAACTCACATCTGGTGTTTCTGTGGTAGCAGTTACCGGTAAATTACTATGTCTTATCTGTTGCTCCATTGAATTCATCACTAACTCTGAGAACGCCGCACATTCAGGCAACACCATTCTTTCTTTTTTAACAGGTTATCAACAATCCAACCATTTTTTTCTAAGGCATCAGCCACAGTTTGAGATTGTTCTACTAAAATCCCGCTAAAAATTCCCCAACTACTGGGTTTAGTGATGTTGCTCATTTGTGGAAGCAACTGAATAATCACATCAGCCAAAATATTACAAACAATGCCATCTACTGGTTCTTGTAACCCTTCCATGACCATATCTACACTACCTTCCGCCGGTACTAAGGATACTGGGCTAATCCGATTCATGTCACGATTACTCACAGTTGATTGCACCGCTAAGGGGTCAGTATCCACTGCATAAACTTTTTTTGCCCCCAGTAGTAATGCTCCTATGGAAAGTATACCAGAACCACAGCCGATATCAGCAACTAACTGACCACTTTTACCCTGAAAATCCACCTTTTCTAGGGATTCCAAGCATAATTGGGTTGTGGCATGATTTCCTGTACCAAATGCTACGCCAGGATCTAGAAGAATTACCAGGCGTTCCGGTGCGGCGGGTATTGGTAGCCAGGCGGGATTAATCAAAAAGCGATCGCCTATTTTTTCCGGTTGCCAGTATTGTTTCCAACTAGTAGCCCAATCTTCCTCGTTAATTAACTCACAACTGAGAGTAGGGATAGGTGAGCCCACACACACAGCATCTTCATGCAACTGGCTAGAGAGCAACTCTAAATCTAGAGTTGCTCCTGGCAATTTTGGTAGGTAAGCCTTCACCAGACACAAATCACCTTTACCCTCGCTGGCTGTACCACGGCTGCCAAAATCTTCCAGTCGCCAAAAGATAGAATCTTCTAGGGCTGGATCACATAAAATCTGTAATTCCCACCAACTGTTTGTCATATTTACTTCTGATTTCAAGAAATGAGGCAGGCCTCATTTCTTCAAGTTTATAAAGTTACTGTGTATGCGTCCCGAATTCCCGGTACTTTGACAATTTCATCCAAAATGCCATCCGGCAATGGATCATCGATGCTCAGAGCCATGACAGCATCACCACGGACAATTTTACGGCCTACCTGCATACTAGCAATATTGACATTAAAACTGCCCAGGAGCGAACCAAGTTTACCAATAATTCCCGGCATATCACGGTGTAAAGTAAACAGCATATATTTACTGGGGGGTACATTAATGGGGAAACCATCAACGTCAGTTAAGTGAATTTCTTTGTCCCCTAATAAAGCGCCTGTTACCGAATGAGTTCCCAAAGTACCTGTAGCTTCCAGGTGCAAAGATCCAGCGTAGTCACGAGCTGAAGCGTCCCGGGTTTCAATCACCCGAATTCCCCGCTCTTTGGCTTCTATACTCGCGTTGACGTAATTCACCCGTTCCCGCAAGGCTTGGTAAAGTAGTCCTTTCAAGGAGGCGACAACTAAAGGCTGACTCTTATTAGTTGCGAGGTCACCTTGTAGTCGGACATTGAGTAACTCCACTCTTCCACCAGCTAGCTGTCCCACCAGTTTACCCAGGGTTTCTGCTAACTGCATATAAGGCTTGAGTTCTTCTAGGACATCCGGACCCAATCCGGGTATATTCACTGCTGAACGCGCTGGTAGTCCTAAGAGAACGTCGCGAATTTGTTCGGCCACATCAATAGCTACATTTACTTGTGCTTCCGTTGTGGAGGCTCCTAAATGGGGGGTAAGGATGACTTCTTTACCGAGCGATCGCAAATCAGACTCACCCAGTGGTTCTGACTCAAACACATCCAACGCAGCACCGGCAATTTGACCTTCTTTAATTGCCGCTGCTAAAGCAGCTTCATCAATGATACCACCACGAGCGCAATTAATTATTCTGGCTGTGGGTTTCATTTTTGCTAGACTTTGAGCATTAATTAAGTGGGTGGTTTCTGGTGTTTTGGGGATGTGTAGCGTGATATAGTCAGCTTGTTGCATCAGTAAATCCATATCCACTAACTGACAGCCAAGTTGTTCGGCTCGTTCTCTGGAGATAAAAGGATCGTAAGCTAAGAGTTTCATTCCCATAGCTTTAGCTACTGCTGCAACATGGGAACCGATTTTACCCAAACCCACAACACCGAGAGTTTTTTTATAAACTTCCGCCCCTACGAAAGTTTTACGATCCCACTCACCGCTTTTCACAGAAGCGTTAGCATCGGGGATGTGACGAGATAAAGATAACATCATCGCTAGGGCGTGTTCCGCTGCGGCGATGGTGTTACCTTCTGGCGAATTGACAACGACAATTCCGCGCCTGGTCGCTGCGGGAACATCGACATTATCCACCCCCACACCAGCACGACCGATGATTTTTAACTGGGTACCAGCTTCAATAATTTCTTGTGTAACCCGCGTACCAGAGCGGATCATCAGCGCATCATATTCACCAATAATTTCGATCAGTTCTGCTGGTTTGAGACCTGTTTTGACATCTACCGTAGCAACTTGGGTGAGAATGTCAATTCCAGCTTGGTCAATAGGATCGGAGACGAGAACCTTGGACATGATTACTTGATTTTTTGGCAATTTACAGGTTATGCAGCACAAGACTTTTTAGTTTAGTCTTTATCTGTGGCAATTGAGCAGGAGTTTAAAATTTAGCATTTTCATATCAACTTCTTACCTGGTGATGGTACAAGTAAGAAAGCATCAGTTGCACAGATATTCCGGTACTGGTTTATCGGATCTGATTCCGTAGCGTGGCGTCAGCCATAGACTATTAGTGATTTGTGGCACCCTTCCGGTAATATAAACCATGATCATAGCTACAAAGCTAATATTTTTATAAATAATGGCGTAAAGTTTTTTCTAGTAGTTTGACGTTGGCGTATACTCTATCCATATTGTAGGGGCATGGGTGAGTTTTCCCAGTTCAATCACCGCTCCCAGAATCCCCTCAACTTCTGTAGGCCGCCCCTCGATTGTGCAACTAGACTGAATACATTTGACTTCAGTTGCTCATATGTCAAAGTTAGTTGGGCTGCTGTTAATAAGGCTGGATGATCGTCTTTTCCAGTTATCATATCTAAGTATATGATACTATACCATCCCATCAGGGTCAACACCTAGCTCACGTAACTTTGCTGCTAGTATTTCCGCCCGTTGGCGTTCTTGTTCAGCCCGTTGGCGTTCTTGTTCAGCCCGTTGGCGTTCTTGTTCAGCCCGTTGGCGTTCCTGTTCCGCTTGTTCACTACTCCACAACAACAAATTACCTTCTTTATCCCACCACCGCAACCAATTCATATTTTGGCATAGTCTCTCACCTGGCCAAATTCCCAGGAATAATTCTAACTGCTCAATCCAGTAACGACCATTATCATCTGCCGTCATTAAGCTATATTTTTCGTTTTCTAAACACCTGACTTCTAGAATCACTTCGTAGGGGTCATAGGTGATATAAGTGGGAACTTTAAGAATATGCTCGTAAAAATATAGTTTACCGTAGGGCGGTGTTGAACGGATTGATAGTTCTCCATTTTCTGTGTCTGATAAAAATTCCATGACTACAGCCACAGGAGCACCTTCTAAATAGGGGGTATAACTACGACGAATCACCCCAGAGGCTACGGGTTGGACTTGGGGAACGTACAACCAGTCAGGCGCTTTGACAACTATTTTTTTGTTGACTGTCGCTACTAGACCGAAGTTAGAAGCAATTAACATCTGGGGTTGGATGCGTTGTGTGGCTCCTAGTGCATCGGTCAGTGCCGAAGCCAGCGCCGGTTGTTGAATATTTTCCACTGGATCATCGGGTAGAATGAATTCGGCGGGAAGAGCTTCCCAAGTAATATTTAATTCTTTTTGTGTTTTTTGAGTAGGGGGAATTTGTACCAACATTTAACTACTCCTAATATTTCAGTATATCGGGTTAGGGAAACTGGCGATCGCGCACTTCTGATGCGTAATCTTTCACAGCTTTGGTTATTGTCTCTCGCAAATTTGTGTAAACTTTTGCAAAGGGTGGGTGCTTTTCTCCCAAACCTAGGACATCGGAGGTGACTAACACCTGTCCATCACAATCAACTCCCGCACCGATGCCAATCGTGGGAATATTTAATTTTTGTGTAATCTTGCTTGCTAAATCTGCGGGTATATGCTCTAAAACAATGGAAAATACACCGGCTTGTTCTAGAGCCATGGCCTGGTGGAAAATTCTCTCCCTAGCGTCCTGAGTTTTTCCCTGTTGTCTTAGTCCCAGTTGATGTACTGATTGGGGTGTCAAACCGACATGACCCATGACTGGGATCCCCGCTTGTACCAGTCGAGCCACAGTTTCTACCATGGCGGGATAACCACCTTCTAACTTAACTGCTTGGGCCCCTGTTTCCTTCAAAATTAATCCAGCTGAGTGCATCGCCTGTGAGATGCTTTCTTGGTAAGTTAAAAATGGTAAATCAACCACCACTAAAGCCTGTTTGACACCACGACGCACAGCTTTAGCATGGTGCAGCATTTCCTCTAGGGTAATTGGTAGTGTTGTTTCGTAACCTAAAATCACCGCCAGTGAGTCCCCCACTAAGATTAAGTCTACCCCTGCTGCATCTAGAAGTTGGGCGATCGCATAATCCCAAGCAGTCAAGGCGACGATTGACCGCCCCTGTTGTTTCCATTGAATTAATTGCCCAGTAGTAATTGCCATTGTTGAACTAGGTAGACGCGAGACTTATGCCTTCTGTACGCGAGAGTGGGGAAGCTGTGGACATTGAGTATAGTCTAGTTTATTCTCCGGTACATTTTCGGGTTATGCCTCCTCTCGTCTCCATTTCCTCCCACTTGGGTACATTTAAATTGGACTTTTGTAAATCAGTCTTAACAAAATGTTTAAAACTTTATGTAATAACAAATTTAAATAAATAAGTTAAAAACTTTGAAAGAATAACTTATCAAATTCTTGATATATTGTAAGACAACATACAAATGACGTGGTGTGCAATTTCTTTTTCTTTCGCTTATCACTCTGCCGAGTTTATGTCAAGCAAATTCTCCCGTGATCTATTCCCCCATTATGAGGGGAATAGATCACCGAGTCTATCCTTGGGATATCAACCCAGTCAGCTAAAAACGCCGTTATGTGGGGTAATAGTCCTGTGACCATCCTCAGACAGCGGTGTAAAGACAAAAATTTAGCGGGGTAAGAGAAAGAGTTAAAAGAGAATTTTTATTTACGGGATGAGGAAACAGCATGACGGGCTTGATGCACCCCAGCTTGGGGAGAACATTTGTAAATAAATGTTTCGTTGCCAGAAAATCTACCCGCCAAAACCAACCTCTAACAAAAAATTTTTCCTGATTTTTCGCCCAATCAATAAGGGTAAAAAGCGGGAGTGAGAAAAAGTTGCACAGAACGTGATTTGATTAAGTAATTAATAGAGTGACTTCTTGGAAGGGGAATTTATGTCTTACGCTCAAACGAAGACCCAGAGCAAATCAGGATATCAAGCCGGGGTTAAAGATTACAGACTAACTTATTACACCCCAGATTACACACCTAAAGATACAGACCTTCTAGCCGCCTTCCGGATGACTCCCCAGCCTGGAGTTCCCCCAGAAGAAGCGGGTGCTGCTGTGGCGGCTGAGTCTTCCACCGGTACTTGGACAACTGTATGGACAGACTTGCTCACAGACCTAGATCGCTACAAAGGTCGTTGCTACGACATCGAAGCCGTTCCTGGTGAAGATAACCAGTACATCGCCTATGTTGCTTATCCTCTAGACCTATTCGAGGAAGGTTCCGTTACCAATATGTTGACCTCTATTGTAGGTAACGTATTTGGTTTTAAAGCTTTGCGGGCGCTACGTCTAGAAGACTTACGGATTCCCGTTGCTTACCTGAAAACCTTCCAAGGACCTCCTCACGGTATCCAAGTAGAACGTGACAAATTAAACAAATATGGTCGTCCTTTGTTGGGTTGTACCATTAAGCCCAAATTAGGTTTGTCTGCTAAGAACTACGGACGCGCTGTATATGAGTGCTTGCGCGGTGGTTTGGACTTCACCAAAGACGATGAAAACATCAACTCTGCACCATTCCAAAGATGGCGCGATCGCTTCTTGTTTGTAGCAGAAGCCATCCACAAAGCACAAGCAGAAACCGGCGAAATCAAAGGTCACTACCTGAACGTTACCGCCCCCACCTGTGAACAAATGTTGCAACGGGCTGAGTTCGCTAAAGAACTGAAGATGCCCATCATCATGCACGACTACCTCACCGCAGGTTTCACAGCCAACACAACCTTGGCTCATTGGTGTCGTGATAATGGCATTTTGCTGCACATTCACCGCGCTATGCACGCCGTTATCGACCGTCAAAAGAACCACGGTATCCACTTCCGTGTATTGGCTAAAACCCTACGGATGTCTGGTGGTGACCACATCCACACCGGTACAGTAGTTGGTAAGTTGGAAGGCGAACGTGGTATTACCATGGGCTTCGTGGACCTGTTACGTGAAAACTACGTTGAGCAAGACAAGTCTCGCGGTATCTACTTCACCCAAGACTGGGCTTCTATGCCTGGTGTAATGGCAGTTGCTTCTGGTGGTATCCACGTATGGCACATGCCCGCACTGGTAGAAATCTTCGGCGATGACTCCGTACTCCAGTTTGGTGGTGGTACACTGGGTCACCCCTGGGGTAACGCACCTGGTGCAACCGCTAACCGCGTAGCTCTAGAAGCTTGTATCCAAGCTCGTAACGAAGGCCGCAACCTCGCTCGTGAAGGTAACGATATCATCCGCGAAGCTGCTAAGTGGAGCCCTGAGTTGGCTGTTGCTTGCGAACTGTGGAAAGAAATCAAGTTCGAGTTCGAGGCCATGGATACTGTCTGATCCTCAAGTAACCGGTAAAAAGTTAAAGAGTACAAGAAAATAATCATTCTTTCTTTTAACCTTTGACTTTTGACTTTTTACTTTTTATGGGCTGGGGTCAAGCATGAATCTAAAGCAAATTGCGAAAGACACAGCCAAAACTCTCCAAAGTTACCTGACTTATCAGGCGCTGCGGACTGTATTGGCACAGCTAGGCGAAACGAATCCTCCCTTAGCGTATTGGTTGCAAAACTTTTCTGCGGGGAAAATCCAAGACGGAGAAGCATATCTTGAGCAACTGCTCCAAGAAAAGCCAGATTTGGCACTGCGGCTCATGACAGTCAGAGAACACATAGCCGCAGAAATAGCCGAATTTTTGCCAGAAATGGTTTGTACTGGCATTCAACAAGCCAATATGGAGCAACGTCGCCAGCATCTAGAACGCATAACACAACTAGATACATCTAACCCCAGTCCGCACCCGGAACAGCAGACAAGTTCAGATCCCCACAGTGAAGAGTGAACAGTGGTTCACTAATAACTGAAAAACTACTATCAATCCCAAACCATTATCAAAAGCTATGCAAACTTTACCAAAAGAGCGTCGTTACGAAACCCTTTCCTACTTACCAGCTCTTACTGATGCTCAAATTGCCAAGCAAGTTCAGTACATTTTGAGTCAAGGTTACATTCCTGCTGTTGAGTTCAACGAAACTTCTGAACCCACAGAATTGTACTGGACAATGTGGAAGTTACCTTTATTCAACGCCACATCTACTCACGATGTACTCAGCGAAGTTCAATCTTGCCGTTCTCAGTATGGTAACTGCTATATTCGTGTTGTAGGTTTTGACAACATCAAGCAGTGTCAAGTTCTCAGCTTTATTGTTCACAAGCCCAGCAGATACTAAAATCTGAGAAGTTGAATTAATTTTTTCCCTTAAAGAGAGGTATAATTATGTACCTCTCTTATTTATTCAGGCACAGGTGCGGTAAATTTTAGCTCAAGGCCACATCATCAACTTTGAACACCTAACTGGAAAGGATGATTCAACGACTCAATCAGAGGTTAGTCAATAGCTATTTTTTCCCGAAACAGTCAGCTGCTTTGGCCGTTCTCCTCATAACCCTAAAATCATGCGAGCTACATTTAGGTAAATTAAAACCCCCAATACATCCACAGCTGTAGTAATAAAAGGTGCTGACATCAAAGCCGGATCTAGTCCCATCCCCCGGAATAAAAATGGCAATGCGGAACCAGAAACCGACGCTAAAACGCAGATGGAAAATAGACTAATACCCACCGCCAGGGCTACTGAGATATTAGCTTGTAATAAGTATGCCCAGACTATGACTACAGTACCTAACATACCTCCCAGGAGTATGCCGGCGATCGCCTCCCGTCTAATTATATTTAAAGCTTCGTGAGAGCGGACATCCTCTGTATTCAACCCCCTAATCACCACAGTCGAAGACTGAGCGCCTACGTTCCCCCCCGTATCAATTAATAAGGGGATAAATGCAGTTAAAGCTACTACTTTTTGTAAAACATCCTCTTGGTCTCTAATTACCGCCGCCGTTGCACTATTAGTAATCAACAGAATAAATAACCATACTACCCGCTTACGGGCAACAGTAAATAAGTTAGTTTGAAAATAATTATCACCACCAGCTTGTAGACCACCCAACTTATAGATATCTTCTGTAGTTTCTTGTTCTAAAATATCCAGGACATCATCCACCGTGACAATACCAACGAGGCGCTGTTCAGCATCTACCACAGGAATGGCCACAAAATCATAGTGCTGAATTGTCCGCGCCACCTCTTCCTGGTCAGTATTTGTATTGACAAATACCACATCACGGGTCATCATGCTGCCAATAGTTTCCTCTGGTTGAGCCAAAATCAGATCCCGCAGGGAGAGAATCCCCGTCAACCGACGAGCATCATCAGTGACATAAATATAGTAAATAGTTTCCCTGACATCAGCCTGAGAACGAATCTGTGCTAACGCCTGAGTAATGGTGATATTTTCCTTGAGTGAGAGATACTCAGGAGTCATAATGCGCCCAGCAGTATTAGGCGCATAACCTAAAAGCAAAGCAGTTGCATCCCGTTCATCTGGGCTGAGTTGCTGTAATAGCCGTCGGACAACTTTAGCCGGGAGTTCGTCAAACAGACGAGCCCGGTCATCAGGCGACATATTACCGACGATTTCCTGGACATCGTGACGCTTAAAGTCTTCTAGTAGTGTTTGTTGTACGGTAGGATCGAGGTATTCAAACACCTCTATGGACTCTTCCTTAGAAAGTAACCGAAAGGCGATCGCCTGGGTAGCCTCTGGTAAACCTTCAATGGATGCGGCAATATCTGCTACCTGAACGGGAACCAACAAAGCTTTAGCACCCTGAAAATTTTTCTGTTCAAGTAGGATTTGCAGCTGCTCGCGCACTAGGTCTTGTAAATCTTGTCTGGATCTGCTTTGCATTTGTGAACTAATAATAAAGGCTGTGTTCTCTCAAGCTCATTTACTTTTACTGTGACCAACTGTGACATTAGACTTTTTCCCTACTTTACAATAAGGTTTTGCGAGTTACTTATGTTACGAGTTTTTCTTCACTTATCCAGAGCAAGTTTATATTTTAGTTGCTTGCAGTCTGACTGCATAGGCAGTTTCTAGGCCGCAAATAATGAAGATGTGGAGGTTGACAATTACTCCCAGATTTGTTATCATATAATCGATAAGGAAGAACTATCATAGTTTATTAGTTCAGTCAGTGGCATAACATCTAAAATCCGCTACTGGGCAAAAGTAAAATATCGATCATTTCACCGACTACCAAACCGCACAAAGCTAAGAGGGTTAAAATCCAAAATGAGTCGGTTTTGTTAAAGCCTTTCCAACGCATTTCTAAATCAGCTAAAAACGTAGTTGCTATGGGTATGAGAAACAGACTGAAGAATAGCGACCAAGTTTCTACCAAAGCAACTGATAGACTTAAAAATAAAACCACAACCAAGATTCTAGAGCCAAGAGCCACTAAGTGATCCAACCAAACAATAGTTTTTCTGACAATGGCTAAGGTGACGGCGACAACAAAAGCCCCCGTCAACCAAATAATGTGATGAGCAGCAAGATACCACCCTAAAAGGGCATAAGCTAACCAGAGTAATATCAGGGGTATGACTGGTATCCTGTGAAAAAATTCCACGTGCATGATTTTCTTTCCCTACCTAGTCAGAATCAAAGATTGACAACTCAATAAAACCGTTCACCTGTTGATCAATGCTACACTTTGATATCAATTACCTGGCTGACTCACCTTTTGGGACTAAATATCACCGTATATGGGAATTGCAGCACCACGGATATCCTGAGCAGCTTCTGAAGCCAGAAAGCAGATTAATTGAGCTAGAGATTCGGGTTTTACCCACTTGTGAGCATTTTCTGGTCCCATAGATTCGCGATTTTTAGGTGTGTCAATTACACTGGGAAGAATCACATTAGCAGTAATATTTGTACCCTTAGTTTCATCTGCGATCGCCTTTGTTAAGGCTACCACACCGGCTTTAGCCGCAGAATACGCCGCTAATTGCGCCGCAGGTTCTACAGCAGCCCTAGAAGCCACCGTGACAATTCTACCATAGCCATGTTCCCACATACTTTTTAGGCTATACTTGCAAGTCAAGAAAGTTGTATTCAGATTTAAATCAAATTCCCGCTTCCAACTGTAAAAACTGTATTCATGAGTTTTCCCCATAGAAAACCCCCCCACCAGATGAATTAATACATCCACCCGTCCCATACGATTGATCAGATGATCCACTGAGGCTTCTTCCTCCAGATTAGCAGGGATAAAGTGAACTCTGGCGAAATCAGCAGGTGAAAGGATTCCTTTGAGACGTTCAACTTCTTTGGGGAGACGATAAGGAATAGTTACATTTGCACCCCGGGACACAACAGCTGGGGTGACTCCTAAACCTAGTCCACCAGTACCACCGGTGAGTAAAACTTGCTTACCTTTCATGAATTTTCGATGCACTCGGCGAAAGTTCAATTTTAGAATAACGCGATGTCAGCAATCTGGTGAAAATTACTGACTTTCCCATAAACACAACACCAAACCCGAAGATGGCTCAAAGATATAGCATTTCCCATGCTCGTGAGGTACAATTTTTTTTAGTTTGAGGGAACAGGGAACAGGGAACAGGGAACAGGGAATAGGGAATAGGGAATAGGGAATAGGGAATTGGTGTGTACTTCATGAGCCTGAAAAAGGCTATAATCAGATTTCTGAGAAATTCTTAGTTTGGGGTTATAGAGCAGGAAGTATTGCTAAAATCCAAATAAATTACCGTCAATATTTATCACCTGATTCCTATGAAACAAACTGTCCTAGAGGTTCGCAATCTAAAAGTGGAATTTTCCAGTGATGGTAGCAGTGTCAAAGCAGTAGATAATATATCCTTTGAAATTAATCGCGGCGAGACTCTAGGTATAGTCGGTGAATCGGGTAGTGGTAAATCGGTAACATCATTGGCTGTCATGGGTTTATTACCCACTCCCGGTAAAATTAGCGGTGGTGAAGTTTGGTTTCGTCCCCAGTCCGGTAGTAACCCGATTAATTTAGTAGAATTACCTCCTGAAGAAATGCAGCTACACCGGGGTGGCGATATCGCCATGATTTTTCAAGAACCCATGAGTTCCCTCAATCCGGTTTATAATATTGGGTTTCAGATGGCAGAAGCAATTATGCAACATGAGAATGTTTCTCTAGTTGAAGCCAAAAGAATTGCGATCGCTCTTTTGCAAGAAGTCAAACTTCTGCCTCATGATGAGATTATACAACAGCAGTGTCTGCAAAGCACAGGTCAACCAGACGGGCTAACCTTGGCTAGGTTAGTCAAGCAGCACAAAGAAGCTATCCTAGAGCGTTACCCCCACGAACTTTCTGGAGGTCAGCTACAACGGGTAATGATTGCCATGGCTATTTCTTGCAATCCCGTGGTATTAATTGCTGATGAACCCACTACAGCTTTAGATGTGACGGTGCAAGCTACTATTATCGAGTTGTTGGGAGAATTGCAGCAAACCCGTGATATGTCCATCATTTTCATTACCCACGATTTGGGACTGATTTCGGAAATTGCTGACAAAGTAGCGGTAATGTACAAAGGCCAAATTGTCGAATATGGTGCTGCAGCAGAAATTTTTAGCCGTCCCCAACATCCATATACTAAAGGTCTGGTGGCTTGTCGTCCTAAACTTAACCACCGTCCTCACAAACTACTTACTGTTTCCGACTATATGAGCGTGGAAGAAACTCCCACCGGAAAAGCAGTAATTCACCCCAAAGAACCCCTGCATCCCCCAGAGTTCACCCTTGAAGAAATGTCTCAAAGGTGGAACAACTTTAATCATAAGTCACCTTTATTGCAAGTCCGCAACCTCCAGGTAGGTTTCCCCGTGCGGGGAGTATTCGGTGGTACAAAACGCTACCATATGGCAGTTAACAATGTTTCTTTTGATGTTAAGCCTGGGGAAACACTGGGATTGGTGGGAGAATCTGGTTGTGGTAAAACTACCCTGGGTAGAAGTTTGCTGCGATTAATTCAGCCAATGAGTGGTGAAATTATCTTTGAGGGTCAACATATTACTCACCTTAAGGGTGAAGCATTGCAGAAACTGCGCCGAGAAATGCAAATTGTCTTCCAAAATCCCTTTAGCTCCCTAGACCCCCGGATGAAAGTTGGGGATGCGGTGATGGAACCGTTGTTAATTCACTCTGTGGGGAAGACCAAGGGACAGCGCCGAGAACGTGTAGCTGAACTTTTAGAACGGGTAGGTTTAAGTGCAGATGCAATACACCGCTATCCTCATCAGTTTTCTGGTGGTCAACGCCAACGGGTTTGTATTGCGCGTTCTTTGGCTTTAAATCCTAAGTTTATTATCTGTGATGAGTCGGTTTCTTCCTTGGATGTTTCTGTACAAGCCCAAGTGTTGAATTTACTCAAAGAATTGCAGGATGAATTTCAACTTACCTATATTTTCATTTCTCATGATTTAAGTGTCGTCAAATTTATGAGCGATCGCATTTTAGTCATGAATTGTGGTCAAATTGTAGAACAGGGAACAGCCGAAAGTATTTACATGAACCCCCAGGAAGAATATACACAAAAATTAATTGCTTCCATTCCTACCGGTAGTCCTGAACGAGTACGCGCTCGCCAAGCACACAAACTATGAATCCTCCAAAAAGTCAAAAAGCTACCGGTTTAGGTGCAGCTTTAGCCTTCATCGAAGCTGTAGGAAATAAACTCCCCGACCCACTGACGATATTTTTCCTATTATCCTTAATGGTAATTCTCGCCAGTACCATCGCCGCTGCTTTTAACCTTTCTGTTGTCCACCCTGGAAACGGTGACACCATCGTCGCAGTTTCCTTACTTACCCCGGAGGGTATCCGCCACATTTTTACCTCCGCCGTGAACAACTTCAGGGAGTTTCCTCCCCTGGGTACTGTCCTGGTGGCTATGTTGGGGGTGGGAGTGGCTGAGTATACTGGGTTTCTCTCAGCAGTAATACGCAAAATAGTATTAATTGCCCCTAGTAAATTTATCTGCCCTGCGGTAGTATTTACTGGTATTATGGGCAACATTGCTGCTGATGCTGGTTATGTAGTACTTATACCCCTGGGAGCCATTGTATTTTTAGCATTTCGCCGGCATCCTTTAGCTGGTTTAGCAGCGGCTTTTGCGGGTGTAGCTGGTGGGTTTAGTGCCAATTTACTCATTAGTTCCCTAGACCCGTTACTGGCTGGATTAACCCAAAGTGCCGTAGAATTAATTAACCCTAATTATCAAGTTAATGCTACTGCCAATTATTATTTTATGGCAGTTTCCACTTTGTTAATAACTCTAATTGGCTGGTTTGTTACCGAAAAAATTGTAGAGCCCAGATTGGGTAATTACACAGGGGAAGCACATTACCAAATGGAACAACTCAGCCTAGGGGAAAATAAAGGATTACGCTGGGCTACTTATGCTTTACTAGGATTTATCGCCTTCGTTTTGGTTATGGTGCTACCACCACAAGGAATTTTACGACATCCAGAAACCTTGACAATTATTCCTTCACCTTTTCTAGATAGCATCGTGTTTATTATTGCCTTGGCTTTTCTCATTCCTGGGATTGTTTATGGTAGGATTGCCGGAACTATTGAAAATGACAAAGATATTGCTAAAGCCTTGAGTAATTCCATGAGTGCCATGGGATATTATATCGTTTTAGCATTTATCGCCGCCCAATTTATTGCCTATTTTAGTTGGAGTAATTTAGGGGTGATTATGTCGATCAATGGGGCAGAATTTCTCAAGTCTACAGGGATTACAGGGGCACCATTACTGATATTATTTATCATAGTCAGTATGCTGCTGAATTTATTTGTGGGTTCAGCCTCCGCCAAGTGGGCAATTATGGCTCCTGTATTTGTACCCATGTTTATGTTAATGGGTTACTCCCCAGAGTTAACCCAAGCTGCATACCGTATTGGTGATTCTACTACTAATATTGTCACCCCTTTGATGCCTTATTTTCCTTTGGTGGTGGCTTTTGGCCAGAAATACGATCAAAACCTAGGTATGGGGACGCTCATAGCTATGATGTTACCTTATGCGATCGCCTTTTTGTTGGGTTGGTCTATTCTATTAATCATCTGGTTTGTTTTGGCTTTACCCCTGGGTCCTGGGGCTTTGATGAGAATTTAATTTACACCTTGGCGGCGTTAATATCAAGCAGTCAGTGCCAATTTTGCAGCATCAGGCTTTACCTTTGGGTGTACAATTAATCCCTGCACCCTATAACCAAGCCTTCATTTTACAAGTGACGGCTGTGTTAGAATCCCGGGGGTTATTTCTCGCAATCAGGTAGAGTAGAATCACAGCAATGGGTCTTAGCCTCCGGGACTGGATCATAACCACCTGGATGAAAAGGATGACAACGTAAAATCCGCCGCGTAGCCATCCACCCACCGCGCCATACCCCAAATCGCTCAATAGCTTCAATAGCATACATTGAACAAGTTGGTTGAAAGCGACAAGTAGGGGGAAATAATGGCGAAATAAACATTCTGTAACCTTTAATTAACCAAATGAATAATAATTTCATCACCATCCCCTAGATCCGATAAATTAATAATAAATCTGAAAACTTATATCTTGTAGTTTCTTTGTTATCTTCTGTTATAAATTTAACCTCTGTTCCACCTTTGTGGCTGCAAATTACCGTAGTTACAGTTTGGGTGTCACTGATCCTCCTGATTTCATGGGTGGTGCATCGCTTTGGTAAGGGTGAACCAGAAATAGTTAGGAAAATAGTTCACATTGGCACAGGTAATGTAATTTTACTAGCCTGGTGGCTAAATGTTCCCGCCAGTTTAGGTATTACAGCTTCCATTGTCGCCAGCACCATCACCTTATTATCATACAGATATCCCATTCTGCCTGGTATTAATAGCGTCGGTCGGCAAAGTTTGGGAACCTTCTTTTATGCTGTCAGTATGGGCATTTTAGTCGCCTGGTTCTGGCATATACAACAGCCCCAATACGCCGCCATCGGGATCATGGTCATGGCCTGGGGTGATGGGTTAGCAGCATTGATTGGGCAACGCTTTGGTCAACATAAGTATAAACTTTTGGGAGCGCAAAAAAGTTGGGAAGGCTCCTTGACCATGGCTACAGTGAGTTTTTTCATCAGTAGTTTAATTTTATTGAGTGTTGAAGGTAACTTTTGGCAAACTTGGGTAATATCCCTGGCGATCGCTCTAGTTGCTACTAGCTTAGAAGCAATTTCATTTTTAGGCATTGATAATTTAACAGTTCCTTTAGGAAGTGCCACCCTAGCACTTATATTAACTAACACTCTGTTACACCATTCCCCATAATCAACAGATAATTAAAAACTCGATGATTTGATCAATAGCCGCAAAAACCGAGAATATTAACCATTTATGTCCTAGGTGTGTGACTTTACCTCGAAAAAATCGGACATTATATCTACTTTAAGGAGTAAATAGATAACATTGATTTCTATCTCCAGATTTATGAATTCGTGACAAACAGTGCTTATAGTTGAGTTCTTAGGTGCTCACACACCTATGTACATAACTGAGGCTAACAATCATGTCACATGGAATATTCACATCAGAATTATTTGTTACTTTATCTGATGAGCAACAGCAGCTTTTAACTGGCGGTGCGGACTTTGAACTAGCCGGGAGCAACTTCTCACGAAGACGTGCCAACTTACAAGGAACAAGTAAGGCCGGTCCAGATGGTAGTAATGCCAACTCTACAGGTGATGTTACGGCTATTAATACTGCGGCTCAAGACTTGTTGGGATTGGGTGCCCAAGAAGTACCTTCAGTTGACGCTTTGGGTTCTGCACCCGTGCTAAATGGTGTAAATGATAACAACGCTTAATAAGTAACCCATAAATCCGATTTGTGAGAGCGTTGCACCCACCTCAGTCGGAAATCATGTGTGGGGTTTAACAAACAGTCTCTAATAACTGAAATATTACAGACATCACCCTGGTGAATTTCCCCAGGAAATATGGTAGCGATGAATCAACGAAACACCGGGGTTTCTTGTGAGCAGGGGTGGAAAGTAGGCTATTATTCCAGAATTTTCTTGATTTTGGCTAAATGGCTGTTAGTTAAAATCTAGAATTTTTGGCAAAAATCAAAAATATGTAACCGAGGCTAACAATCATGACAGAGCATATTTTATCAGAGTTGTGTGTTGCTTTATCCCATGAGCAGCAAGAACTTATAGCTGGCGGTGTTGACTTTGACCTAGCTGGGAGCAATTTCGCTAACAGACTGGCAAATTTACAAGGATCAGTCAGATCTGGTCCGGATGGTAGCAGTGCAAACTCCACAGGTGAGTTGACAGCTACTAACACCGCAGCACAAGATTTATTGGGATTGGGTGCCGCACAAGTTCCTGACGTTGATGCTTTGGGTGCTGCACCAATTCTCAACGGCGCAGGGAATAACTCCAATAACGAATAACATCCCTTCGGCTCTGGTCTGTCAAGTTGAAATTCATCAGTGATCATTTGACCAGTACTAGAGATATTTGCAATTACCATCTTGAATGATTTAGGACTTACGCAACTATCAAAGACTATCAAAGAAAATTTTCTGTTTGTGGTCATTGCTATTCCTGATCACAGGGGACTAAAGTCCTCTCTAGCCAGGCTATGATGTTAGTTGCGTAAGTCCTGTAATTGATGACTGCACAGGTAACTGTGTTTATGAATGTTTGCAACATTTTTTTATACATGAGAATCCCAGCCAAGGTACAGTATAGTGAATTCCTTTCCCCAACCAGAAAACCAGTGGAATAGGTTTAATGAACCGACTCCAGAAGAACTCAGTTTAGTGCAACCTGAGGAGTTTCTTCCCCGCATCAGTAAATGGACAAATATCGGTGCTGGAGTTTTACTAAGTATATTTCTGGCGGCCACTGGTCTCACATCTATTTTTAATTACAATGTCACAGTCAAAGTTCCAGCCACTATTCGACCAGAAGGAAAACTAGGAATTGTGGAATCCGCCGTCATCGGAACAGTGCAAAAAATAGATGTGCAAGAAAATCAAATAGTCAATCAAGGAGAAGCCATAGCTTACATTGATGATTCCCGCCTGCAAAATCAAAAAAGCCAACTAGAAAACAGCATTGAGCAGAGTCAATTACAACTGCGCCAAATCGATGCTCAAATCCGTGAAATTACTACTCAGATCACAGCCCAAACAACCTTAGTTAACCGGGCTATCATCGCCGCACAAGCCGAACTCAGTGCGACTCAACGCAACTATGAAGACCAACAAATTAGAACCATAGCCGAGCTGACAGAGGCCGAAGCTACCTGGAATTTAGCGAAAATACAACGCGATCGCCTACAACAGAATAACCTATTAACAGCAACTGTACAAGAGGCCGAAATAGCTTTAAATTTAGCCAAATTGCAACGCGATCGCTTACAATCAATAGTAGAATCCGGAGCCGTTACTCGCAGTTTATATGAAGAAAAAGAACAGGCTGTCAAGTCAGCCCAGGCTAAGTTAGAACAAGCAAAAGCTAGCGCCAAAGACCTAATAGAAGAAAAAGAACAAGCCTTAAAAATTGCTGAAATCAAACTCAAAAAAGCTCAAACTAATCTCAATCCCAGTAATGCCGCACTCACCGTCGCCTATGAACGGATTCAACAAGAAAAAGCCAGTGGAAAAGCGACCTTAGCCGCTTTGAACAGAGAGCGAGAAACCCTCATGCAACAGCGTCTAGAACTACAAAAACAAATGATTCGGACGCGCAAAGAACTACAACAACTACAAACTGACCTGAATCAAACTGTAATTCGAGCGCCAATTACAGGGACATTGCTACAGTTAAATCTGCGTAATCCTGGGCAGGTAGTACAACCGGGCCAAGTTATTGCTCAAATTGCTCCCCCCAATGGTCCGATGATGATTAAAGCTTTTATTCAGCCTCAAGATATCGACAAAGTACAACCCGGGCAAAAAGTGCAGATGCAGGTTTCCGCTTGCCCCTATCCAGATTATGGTACTCTTCACGGAACGGTGAGAACCGTCGCACCAGATGCCCTACCAGTGGGAAATCACAGCCCCCAGCCCACTGTTCAAAATCCTACCCAGATGGTTGCTTATCAAGCCACTATAGAAGCCCAAACTACATCTGTGGGTAGAGGCGATCGTCAGTGTCATCTCAAACCCGGTATGGAAGGTAGGGCTGATATTATTTCCCGTCAGGAAACAGTCCTTAATTTCATTCTCCGCAAAGCCAGATTAATCACTGATTTTTAGGAAAGTTTGGGGGTCTGAAATTCTCTGACGTAATTACAAACAGTTAACCGCCGATAAATAAATCTTTAGTTACATTTCCAGCGCTAGCAAGTTTGAGATTAAGGATAAAAGTTCAACAAACAAAACTTAATTATGTTTGGTTTAATCAAACTGCAAAAAAACTATCAGTGCGTTTCACAGTTGAGCGAAGAAGACTGTGGAGCAGCCTGTCTGGCTTCTATTTGCAAACATTATGGACGGTTTTTGAGTATTAATCGCAGTCGAGAATCAGTAGGAACTGGACAACTAGGCACTACTTTGTTAGGTCTCAAACGCGGATCTGAGAATTTGGGTTTTAATGCTAGAGCAGTTAAAGCCTCCCCAGAAATTCTGGACAGAATCAAAGAAGTGCAGTTACCAGCGATTATCCATTGGCATGGTTATCACTGGGTAGTGTTATATAAGCAAGAGGGCAAAAAGTATGTGATTGCTGATCCATCTGTAGGGATTCGTTATGTTACCCGAGACGAGTTAACAGCCGCTTGGAATGGGGTGATGCTCTTACTAGAACCAGATCCAGACCGCTTTTTTGAGCAGCCCCAAGAGCAACCAATAGGCGGATTAGGACGCTTTATTAAGCGGATATTGCCTTATCGTGGTTTGCTCACTCAGGTTTTAATGCTCAATATTGTCCTGGGTGTACTCGCTTTGGGTTCTCCGGTACTCATCCAAATCCTGACAGATGATGTTTTAGTGCGCGGAGATGTCCAGCTACTCACTGTTGTTGTGGCTGCAGTTGTAGTTATGACCTTATTCAGTAGTACCTTACAATTATTACAATCGACAATGATTGCTCACTTTGGTCAAAGGCTACAATTGGGGCTAGTTTTAGAGTTTGGGCGCAAAATACTCCAGTTACCTTTGAATTACTACGAAGCCCGCCGTAGTGGTGAAATCACCAGCCGATTAAGAGATATTAATGACATTAACCAGTTAGTATCACAGATAGTGGTTCTTTTACCTAGTAAATTTTTCATTGCAGTGATTTCTTTCTGCTTAATGCTGTTTTATAGTTGGCGGCTCACACTAGCAGTTATCCTCATCAGTGGTTTAATGACTTTATCTACTTTGCCTTTTTTACCTATCCTCCAACAAAAGACTCGCAGTCTTTTAGTCTTGGGGGCGGAAAATCAAGGGGTTTTAGTAGAAACATTTAAGGGCGCACAGGTAGTTAAAACTACAAATGCTGCTCCCCAATTTTGGGAAGAATTTCAAAGTCGTTTTGGTCGTCTGGCTAATCTGACTTTTAGTACTGTGCAATTGGGAATTATCAATACTACTATTTCTAGACTCTTTTCTAGTATTGGTGGTGTGGCTTTACTGGGGTTGGGAAGTCTTTTAGTGATTCAGGGCCAATTAAGTATTGGGCAAATGCTCGCCTTTAATGCGCTACAGGTGAATGTTCTGGGTTTAATTAATTCTTTAGTGGGCTTAGTGGATGAATATTTTCGCTCTCAAACAGCAGTTTCTCGGCTTTTAGAAGTGATTGATGCTACACCGGAGGATGCGGGAAGCAGTCAAAAGCCTGTGTCCCAAATTTCTGGCGGTGCAGATATTCATTGTTCTCATGTGACATTTCACCACCCCGGTAGAGTGGACTTATTAGAAGATTTCTCTCTCAAGCTACCCGGTGGACAAGCGATCGCTTTAATTGGTAAATCTGGTTGTGGTAAAAGTACCTTGGCAAAACTGTTAGCAGGTTTATATCAGCCAAATTCCGGTAATATCCGCATTGGCTCTTTTAACCTCGATGACCTCGCTCTTGATTGTCTACGACAACAAATAGTTTATGTACCCCAAGAACCTCATTTCTGGAGTCGCTCGATTTTAGAGAATTTCCGTTTAGGAACGCCCTACATTTCCTTTGAGGAAATTGTCAAAGCTTGCGAAATTGCGGATGCTGATAGCTTTATCAGTCAACTTCCCAATAAGTATCAAACTGTGTTAGGTGAATTTGGCGCTAATCTCTCTGGTGGACAAAGACAAAGATTAGCGATCGCTCGGGGAATTCTCACTAATCCACCAGTCCTCATTTTAGATGAAGCCACCGCCGGACTAGACCCAGTAAGTGAAGCTAGCGTTTTAGATGCCATCTTAGCACACCGCCAAGGCAAAACTACAATTTTAATTACCCATCGCCCCAGTGTGATCAAGCGAGCCGATTGGATTGTGATGTTAGAAAAAGGTGAAGTGCAGTTACAAGGTGATCTAGAAACTTTTCTTTCACACAAAGGAGAGCATCAAAAGTTTTTATTGTGATGAAAATTAACCCTAGTATGAGCAACTATAATCATGTCTGAAAATCATATATATTTTTGGCAGCACCTCTGTGAAGAACAGCAAGAAAGCCTAGTAGGTGGTCAAGGAGAAAACATACTAGCAACTAGTAATTTTTTCTTTCAAAAAACTGATATTCAAAGTCAGGCAGATAATAACTTAAATTTGGGAGAAGATGAATCTGGAACCCAAACTACAAAGTACAATTTATCACAGATTACTATGGCATCATCTATAACCTTTACATTACAAAATTTTCCTTCTCCTGGGAATAGCTTAAACAATCTCATCGCTCAAATTATTAGAGGATTTATCTCTTAAACAATTACTTAAACCATAAACTGTTAATATATACGTGTTGGTCTGGTTTGGCTATTTTTGTAAATAGTTAAATTTAGCTGCCAACCTTTTTTAATTATATATTGAATACATCCTCAGATGTTTTTTATCTGGGAGTTTTTTGTATATATAAATATAGTAATAAACAAATTATAGCATCATAAATAAAGATAAATTAAGACAATTTACATGAGTCTATAGAGATAAAAATTAATGAGATTTTTATAACTTAAGGGACATTTAAATAAATCGATTATGCCCAATAATAAAAACATAGGTAATTACACACCTAAAGCCATTAATTGAGGTACAAAATTATGTCAAACAAAATTACCCTATCAAACCTGTTTGAAGATTTATCTGTAGAGCAACAAGAGCTTTTAGCTGGTGGACAATCTGAAGACCAAATGAACCAATTTGACACTCAATTTCCCGAAGAAGATAGCTTTGATGAACGACCCAGGAAACGTGTTCGCCGTATTCCCATCCGCTTAACTGGTATTCTTGAAGTCGTTAAATAAAGACTAAAGTATTACCATGATTTCTACTTGGAAAATAGTCTTGTATTACAGATATTTGGAGGTACAACACCAAACCTGATCTGTAATTTGGTAGCACCCATGATAGGTGCTACCTACCTAAAATATATCTGGTATATCTGCGAGATTGAGGGAATAAATTATGTCAGAAAAAATAACTCAACCTGATTTATTGGTGGATTTATCCCCAGATTCACAAGAACTTATATCTGCGGGTCAACAACTACAATTGGGTGGACCGACTAGACCTGATATTACCGTCGTTGGTACTCTTATTGATTCTCGTGGTCAACGTATCCCCGTTCGCATTTTTGGCTTTGTTGCTGGACCACCTACTGGTGGTGGTGGTGGTGGTTCTTTTGACGGGTTCTTCCAGTAAGACTCAAAAGAGGATGTTTGCGAAACATTAAATCACCTGGAATAATACCATTTGGGATTTGGGATTTTCAACTATGGATGAGTAATCCCTTGATATACCTGGGGGCGTAAGTCTATCTGTCACTATTACCTTTAAAGTTGTTATAAGTTTCCTCTTCTCTAAAACAGAAGAGGAATATTCACAACCTTTTTTCCATGAAAAAAAGGTTGATAATTCTGTCTTATTCTAATATCAAATTAATGGTAATTTTTCGTTATAGCCGTTATTTTTAATTCATATTTTTGCGCAGATAATAGACTAAAATTAAGTGCTTATAGATTAACCAATAGATATATTATTTGAGATTATTTTTTATAACTTGGGGATAATTTAATGACTATAAAATTGGTTTAAAAATGAAAAACAAGGTACTACACTCTCATATTTCTTGTTACGGAAGTGTGTACCACATACAAACGAATTTGAGGGAAAATTATGTCAGTTAAAGACCTCCCATCTAATTTGTTGATGGATTTATCCGCAGAAGAACAACAGGATGTTTCTGGCGGTTTCGGTTTCGTCGGAGGATTAGGCTACAGAGGCTGGGGTTACGGTGCTGGCCGTGGCTTCGGAGGCTTCGGAGTCCCTGGCTTCGGTGCTGGCCGTGGCTTCGGAGGCTTCGGAGTCCCTGGCTTCCGAGGCTACAGAGGCTGGGGCTTCGGTCTTGGCCGTGGCTTTTTCTAAGTTGGCAAAGTCCACCAACTGGGTCATTTGCTAGTTTCAACTGTGCATGAGGAGGTAAGCAAAGACTCATACCACTTATGTGAAAAGGCTACCTCCACAAGTTTGAGGAAACGAAGACCGCGCGGTCTTCGTTTTTTATACGGGCGATCGCTCGCCCATCCAATGGAGTAAAATCGGATTGACTAACTCAGGTGCTTCATCTTGGGGGCAATGTCCCACCCCTTCCAGGGCGATAAACTTAAGCACTTGTGGATAGTTAGCTAATTCCCTACCTAAATCTACTGGTTCCCAGGGGTCTGCCGTCCCCCACAAGATAATAGCAGGACAAGGGAGCAGGGGCAAAAGGTCTTCTGGTAAAGGTCCTGTAGAATAAGCAGTAAAGGCGAGAAACACCGCTACAGCGCCTGGGTCTTTTGCTGGTGCCGTGAGAATATCCACCAACTCATCTGTAACTATCTCTGCATTAGCATAGGCTTGGAGCAAAATCTTGCGTACTGTTTTCGGTTTAGCAACTTGATTGAAAAAAAACTTACCAACTGGTTTGATAGATAATATTTTTTGGAGAATTGGTGCGCCGAAGCGACGTGACCAGGGTAGTGTTGCCCGCTTGCGCTCGTGTA
Source organism: Anabaenopsis arnoldii (assembly GCF_028331025.1). Classification (NCBI taxonomy): domain Bacteria; kingdom Bacillati; phylum Cyanobacteriota; class Cyanophyceae; order Nostocales; family Nodulariaceae; genus Anabaenopsis; species Anabaenopsis arnoldii. Next base: position 26,403 of record NZ_JAQMUH010000185.1, read on the forward strand.
ACAATCTTAAAGAACAATTGATTAGGGATACTCCTAAAGCTATATCTGGGTTACTAACTGCTGCTTGTAATACCACAATACAGCCAATGGAATTTCCGACTAAAAAGGCAGGTTCACCCACAACTTGGCGGCAAAAGTCGGCTAATTGCTGTCCCCACGTTTCGAGGGTGTAGGTGATTTCTCCCCCTGGTTCAGGTTTAGCCGAACCACCAAAGCCAATCAAATCAATGGCATAAACACGACAATTTTCTGCTAGCACAGGGATATTTTTCCGCCAGTGCCACCATGAAGCTCCAAAGCCATGGACGAGAACAACTGCGGGGCCATGAGTTCCTAGAGTTTGATAGCAGATGGGGAAACCCTGCCAAGTCCAAGTTTTACTTGAGGTAAATGTGGTTGTGGAAGTTGTCATCAGGAATTTGTAAATATTAAAGAAAGATATAAGGGGGACGGCGTATCGCTCACCTGAAGCGTGCCGGAGGCTTGATAAATTTCCCCGCAACTTAGCCCCATGTCTAAAGCCAGGGGATTCCTACGGATTACCTGGTGATGTTTTTTGCGAATTTCGATATTATTGTTATAATACTTCACATTTCCTAATCTTGCCGTTTTCTGTCCTGCATAGCTCGCAGCAGGTTAGTTAACAGCAGCTATGTAAGTGGAGAATTTCCGCCTGTGGAGAAAAAACCATCCGAGGTACTGATTTGGCCTAACTAGACATATATAGTCACTCTACTGCTATCTTAAATTGGAGGCAATTGCAACTTTTTTTGATAAGCGTAACTTCATGGGAACAAATTACCGACGGGTTTTACTTAAACTAAGCGGTGAAGCCTTAATGGGCAATATGGGCTATGGTATTGACCCTGAAGTGGTCAAAGAAATAGCCGAGGAAGTAGCAGAGGTAGTAGCCACTGGGGTTCAAATCGCCATCGTCGTAGGCGGTGGTAATATTTTTCGTGGTGTTAAAGCTGCGTCGGCAGGAATGGACAGGGCCACCGCTGACTACATAGGAATGATTGCCACGGTAATGAATGCCATGACGCTACAAGATTCGTTAGAACGTATGGGGGTACAGACGCGGGTACAAACCGCGATCGCTATGCAAGAATTAGCGGAACCGTATATCCGTCGTCGCGCTATCCGCCATCTAGAAAAAGGGCGGGTGGTAATTTTTGGTGCTGGTTCAGGAAATCCTTTCTTTACCACTGACACCACTGCAGCTTTAAGAGCCGCAGAAATTGATGCCGAGGTGATTTTTAAGGCCACTAAGGTAGACGGAATTTACGATGCTGACCCAAATCTATATTCTAACGCCAAGCGTTACACCAGTCTTACTTACGCCCACGTCTTAGCTAAAGATTTGCGCGTAATGGATAGTACTGCGATCGCCTTGTGTAAAGAAAACAATATCCCAATTCTGGTTTTTGATTTAACGGTGCGAGGTAACATCCACCGAGCCGTTTTGGGAGAATCTATCGGTACCCTTGTGGGAGGTTCTTGTGAAATTATCTGAAGCTGAGAGTACGATGCAAAAAACCGTTGAGGCGACTCAACGAGCTTTTAACACTATTCGCACTGGCCGCGCCAATGCGAGTTTACTAGATAAGGTCTTGGTGGACTACTATGGTTCACCTACACCCTTGAAATCACTGGCAAATATTAGCACTCCCGATGCCACAACTATCTTAATTCAGCCTTATGATAAAAGCAGCTTAAACCTAGTTGAGAAAGCAATTGCTCTCTCTGATGTCGGTTTAACACCCAGTAATGACGGTTCTGTAATTAGGCTCAACATTCCACCTTTAACAAGCGATCGCCGGAAAGAATTAGTCAAAATGGCTGCTAAGTATGCTGAAGATGGTCGCGTAGCCATCCGCAATATCCGTCGTGATGTCCAAGACTCTATTCGCAAGCAGGAAAAAGCTGCAGAAATCTCTGAAGATGAATCAAAAGACCAACAAGATAAACTGCAAAAGCTCACAAATAAATACACTGCCAAAATAGATGAGTTGCTGGTAGAAAAAGAAAAAGACATTACAACTCTCTAGGAAGCTATGGCTGTTAAGCAATTGCTCCTAGACTAGAGTATTATCAAATTTAAAGGCTGAAGAAACATTCTTCAGCCTTTATGTATGCCCAATAAGGATGTTAATAGCGTTTTCTCTAGCTATGGGGAAAATATCACTTGACACAGATAAATAGAGATAAAATCCACAATTTACTAATTCGAGGGTAAAAATTCAGCTATTATGTACGACACTATCATCGTGGGTGCTGGACCAGCTGGTGCCACGGCAGCATATCATTTAGCCAAGAAAGGACACTCAGTGTTACTTTTGGAAAAGGAATCGCTACCTAGGTATAAGCCCTGTGGTGGTGGTGTCTCACCAGCCATTGCGCAATGGTTTGACTTTGACTTTAGCCCAGCAATTTCGGTAAAAGTAGACTCTCTGCGCTTCACTTGGAAAATGGGCGACCCTGTAGAAGCAAAAATCGTCACCAAAGAACCAATCTGGATGGTAAGACGTGAGATTTTTGATTATTTCTTAGTGCAGCAAGCACAGAAACAAGGGGCTAGACTAAGTGATCATAATGGGGCTACAGGACTTGAATTTAAAAATGACTATTGGCAAGTTAACACGAATAATGGGCCGGTTACAGGTCGTTACTTAATTGCGGCTGATGGTGCAAAGGGAACCATGGCTAAATGGTTAGGCTTCAAAGACAGGAAACGTGTTTTAGCAGCAGCTTTAGAAGCAGAAGTTCCTGCTAATGTGGTCAATCAATCCACTGCTCACCTTGAGTTTGGTTTGGTTAAAAACGGTTATATCTGGAATTTCCCCAAAGCTGATGGTTATTCAATTGGCGTAGGGACATTTATGGGCGGTCAAAGACAAAACTTTAAGAAAATTTTGGACGAATACGCCCAATCCTTTGATCTAGATATTAAGACTAGTCAGCAATATGGTCATCCCATTTGTTCGTGGAATGGTCATCAAAAGCTACATACCCAAAACGCAATTTTAGCTGGGGAAGCGGCTTGTGTCGTTGACCCCATGACAGCAGAAGGTATTCGCCCCTCTATTTTTAGCGGTTTACTCGCTGCGGTGTCAATTGATCAAGCACTTTCTGGTGACATTAACGCTTTAGAGCAATACAGCGCCGCCATGAACGAACAATGGGGTAGTGAGATGGCTTGGGCGCAAAAACTAGGAGGTGCATTCTATCGTTTTCCTGGTATCGCTTACAAAGTGGGAGTTAAGCACCCATCTAGTGCGAAAATTATGGGTCAGCTTTTCTGTGGTGAAGTACACTACAGTGAGGTTACTGGACGCGCCTTGAAACGTTTAATTCGTGGTTTGTAAGCTATAGAACATTCTGTATTGCTGAATTTAAGTATATCGCCGGAAGATGATTTTTAACGCAAAGGGACGCAGAGGTTTATTGCGTCAGATGTGGGGGTCGGGTATTGGCGATTTCATGGAGTCCCTCTCCCCACCGGAAAGGGACAATGAAGATGTTGTGTTTAACAGGATTTTGACTAAGCGCCTACAGCTTCTTTAGCTGCGTAAAGGACTTCGGCGTTTATCTCTTTTAAGCCGCGATCACGGGCAAATTTCTCCGTGTTGCGCTTGACTTTACCACGGACAAATCCGGGAATTTTGTTTAGTTCTGCTTGACCGTCCTTGGTCCAGTTGAGGTCAGATGCGGCTGAAATTCCTTTGGTGATTACTTCTTTGGTATCGTGTCCCCCAAATATTTCTAACAGGTGGTCTTCCATTCCCAAGGTGAAGGAGTTGTAAATTAAATCTGTAATTTGATTTGTACCTTCGTAACCTAAAAATGGTTTGTAACCGATGGGGAAGTTCTGCACGTGTATGGGTGACGCAATTACACCACAAGGAATATCTAAGCGTTTACCAACGTGGCGTTCCATTTGTGTCCCAAAAATCGCTGCGGGTTCGACACGGGCGATCGCATCACCAATTTCCCCATGGTCGTCGCTAATCAACACTTGATCACAATATTCACTCACCTGTTCCCGGAACCACTCAGCATCATATTTACAGTAGGTTCCCGCCCAGACAACGTGAATCCCCATTTCCCGCGCTAAAATCTTCGTGATTCCCGCGGCGTGGGTATTATCACCAAATACCACAGCTTTTTTACCAGTCAAATTTTGACAGTCAATAGAACGGGAGAACCAAGCCGCCTGAGACACATGGAGAGTTTGTTCATTGATAAAGTCTTCGTAGTCTACCTCCGCACCCTGGGCGTTAATCACCTGCTGAATCTTGCGAATACACCGAGCAGTTTCTACTACCCCCATAGGGGTGATGTCTACATAAGGCGTTCCAAATTCTTGTTCTAGGTAAGTAGCAGTGGCTAAACCCAATTCCCGATAAGGAACCAGGTTAAACCAGGCTTGGGGCAGTTTTTTCAAGTCATGAACCGCAGCACCTTCGGGAATGATCGTATTGACTTCGATTCCCAAATCCGCCATTAACCGCTTCAGTTCCGTACAGTCGTGGTTATTATGGAAACCAAGAGTAGAATTACCAATGATGTTAACAGATGGTTTTGTGGTTTTCCCTTGGGGTAATTCGCCCCGCTTCCTGGCTTTTTCAATGTAGTATTGCACGATTTGGTGCAGGGTGCGATCGGCGGCTTGTAGTTCGTTGAAACGGTAGTGGTTGACATCCGCTAGCATCACGTCTCCTTTAGCCTCCAGCTGCGCCCGCTCGACAAAATTGTGCAGGTCTTCTTGTAGGATGCTAGAGGTGCAGGTGGGAGTTAACACAATTAAATCTGGGTGTTCTTCGGCATCTTTGCGGGTGATGTTATCTACTACCTTTTCTTGAGAACCCCTTGCTAAAACGTTGCGGTCAACTACACTGGTGGTCACCGGGGTGAAGTTTTTCTCCCGCGATAACATGGATCGCATGACGTTAAAGTAATCATCGCCTAATGGGGCGTGCATAATCGCATGAACGTTTTTAAATGAACTAGCGACCCGCAGAGTGCCAATGTGGGCAGGTCCTGCATACATCCAGTAAGCCAATTTCATGACTGTGTTCTCCCTTTTCTACTCAAATAATTATGAGTGCATGATGATTAAATCGCTTCTGATTGTCTCAAAACTTTGGAGTTAGTGAGAAATAGTAATTTTGGCTGCTTGGGCAGGTCGTTAATAGCTCAAACCCTCTTAGTGATTGGCATCTAGCCTCTGTTTTTACTGGTATTCCTATTGTTGAATTAAATAACTCTTAACGAATTGATAAATATTTTTATCAATTTTTGTTAATTATGTTGATGATTAAATTGTTCCCAATAATTTTGAGAAGAGAATACCTGTATTTACTCCCTAGGGAAAAATATGACTGTGGGCGACTTATATTTGACACCTATTCATAAGTCGGATTACACACCACAAGCCCGGGCGATCGCTACCCGTTGCTTTTGTCCTCCTGAAAGATTGGATGGATAGTAATTGACTCGATATCCCAATTTCACACCATGGATCTGTGCATTACGCAACTGTGCTTCTAGACGAGCAATTGTAGCTTGTCTTGCAGAGATGTCTCCGGCTTTTGCTCCCGCTTTTACCTGATGGACAACAGCTTGAGCAACTACAACTTGTTTTTGCGCTTTTTCTAAAGCTGCAAGTCGAGGGTGATAATTGTCAAGAATTACCACCACCTGTCCTTGAGACACTCAACCCCCTTGCTTAACCAAGAGTTTTCCTATCCGCACCCCAGTTTGAGAATTAGGAGCAGATAAACGGACTACTTCACCTTGAGGCTCTAAACGTCCTAAAGCAGCAACAGCAGTTCCCTACCATAACTACTGGATTTTATGTGTGGTCGGTGAGCGAAGTCGATAGGGATAGCGTGGCGTTAGCCATACCGTGTTCGGTGTGTTCCCTGTTCCCTAAGATAAAAGTTACCTGTTGAAAACTTATCAAACATCCTCTTACAGGTTTTGTAAATAAGTGCTTTTGCTTGGGTACCATAATCACTTTTTTTCTCAGTTAGAGATATCTAGAAGTTGTTGATATCTTTTGTTGGTGAAGATATACGACAGTCGTCGTATATCCGGTCTGCTTGTGGATAATCCCGGTAAAACTATGGAATACATGAGCAGCATCCGCTTTTAATAAAGCTTCAGACATTCTTACTTGTTAATCACTGCGGCTTGTTCGTTTTTCAAAATTGCTAAGTATTCACTCCGTGTTCCATCTATCCGGTAATGGTCGCAAATTTTGCATAGTTTCAAAACATCCAATCGGCTGAATAGTTTTTGATGCTGAATCTTATTATCAGTCCTCCATCGCCAAAAAGTTGTTCGATCAATACGACGATTACTTTCAGGCCATCTTCGTCTAGATAGGAAATCTATTATTTCTTGTTCATAAAACGAGTAGCCCTTGGGCAATTTTAGAAGTTCTTCTCTTAACTCAATTAGCGGTATGAGTGGATCTAACTCAGATAGTCTCATGCCAGCAATCCTTTATAGTTTCGTGTCCGTCTAATGATGTACAATACTTAATGCAGCACGGTTTAATGATATGCAAGTGCATTGTGTGAGCACGTGAATTTCCCTGAAGAGAGATAGGAGACCATCAAGTAATTGTATGTCTCTGTATTTCTCAGATTGGCAATTCAACAGCATTTGATTAGCCTTTATATCACCTACCATAAACATCTTGATCCTCAATTGCAACCCATAAGCAACATATTTGAAAATAAATTTTAAAATGAAAAAATGGCAATTTGGCACAGAGATAATATGTAAATACGTTATGGAAATTAAGCAAGTATTAAAATCTTATTTCATCAGATAAAAATGCTACATAATCAATTATTTATATTCTTAATGAGATATAAATAATTGATTAGTAAATAAATTTACCTAGGAATAGAAATAACATTAATAATCAGCATAAATAAATGAACTATACAACATTTATGGCAATTAGAAAGTAAATATAATCAAGCTTTAGAAGCATAGCGATGTTCCCCAGGATAGATGTAGTGCAAATAAATTAAAATTGATGTATAGGGGAGATTCTACCCAATCTTAGTCTAGTTATTTCTCAGGTTTGTACTCATTCACTCATGAGGTACTAATGTCTATATTAGACTGGTGAACTTTGTGACAATAGTCTATATATTGAAAATAATGATTTCAATTTTAATCAATCTTTAGGCAGATGTAAAAAATCTTAGATAAATTAAGTATCTAAAGTTAATATTTTTGACACATAGATTTATAGTAGGATACAACAGTCCAATTAGAAAATAAACTTCAAAACCCCTTGGCAACAAATACGAAAAGTCTCATCTATGCAATTTATATGCAATTGATACCAATAAAACCTTACCGTATGACATACTAGTAAGTCAGACATTAAATAATTATTGAGTTCATACTTACTGCCCTTCCAAGAGCATAGACAAAATGAGATTACAGAGATTCATGCTCTCCTTACCAAGTTTTGATAATCAGAGGCTAATTTTTCATGCCGCTCGCCAAACTCTTCGCAAAGCTGAAATGGCACGACTAGCGGTGCATGAATGGCTAAATCACCATGATTTTGAACTAGAAGAGTGGAAAAATAAAACGGCTTCTGAGCTTGGTATTAGTATTAGTGAGCTAGAGCAGAAACTATTAGCTGCTAATCAGAAAAAGGCAATGAAGAAAAAAGAAGATAATCATGGGGATTCAGAAAACAATTATTGATCAAGTTAATCAAGTTAATCATGTCTAAGCACAACCATGTGACCAAGAAATTGCTCGGCTGATATCATCCGGCTTAACAGGGTGTTTCATCTATGTTAGACATATGGAGTTGCATAGGAGTTGCGATCAAGAATCAAACATCCTAATATAACTGTAATTAGCAAATTAATCGATGTGCATGAGGCTGAGGTTTCGAGATTCAACTATTCCACCCACCTATGGCAAACTTCCATATATCTGCTGTTGATGTTTCCAGAATAACCTTGTGGAGCATAGATTATTCTCAACTCTCTCATTGACACAGTAAAACTCTGAACCTATCTAAATTTGACAAGCAAAATAGTGACCGTGAATTCATTACTGCTTCTACAATTGAAGCTCAATTACAACAGTTGCAATAAGATATCAGCAATTGTGAAAATTTTCTGCTTCAGATCATACAGGGGAAGAAAATAATGGTGACAAATGTATCGTTAAACCCTAGGGAAATTAACACAAAACGGCAACAGACCCCAATTGCCATCATCAGCATGGCTTTTATATTCCCCCAAGCCAAAAACTTACAGGAATATTGGGAAAACATTATTCACAAAGTAGATTGTATTACTGATGTTCGAGCTTCGCGTTGGAGCATAGATGATTATTATGACCCTAAACCCAGAACACGTGACAAAACCTACCGTAAACGGGGCGGATTTCTCCGAGAAGTTGACTTTAATCCCATGGAATTTGGGCTACCACCCAACATCTTAGAAGTCACAGATATTTCCCAGTTGTTAGGGTTGCTGGTGGACAAATCTGTCATAGAAGATGCTGGCCATGGTGAATCTGGAAATCGTCATATCTACGATAGACTTCGCGATCGCACCGGTGTAGTGTTAGGTGCAGCCCTGGGTAGACAATTAGCATTACCACTCAGTTGTAGAATGCAGTATCCCATTTAGGAAAAAATGAGCAATGGTAACTCAGCCCCAGTTAACAAAAATCACTCAGAAACACCAAACCTTTTTACTTCTGAGGATTCGGGTCAGAAAACCACACCTACAAACAAGGTAGCAGTGAATGGTATTGCCAAATCTATGAACAACAGCCAATCAGACCAACAGGATAGCAACTCTACACCAACCAATTTAGAAACATTTGTGAATTACCAAAGGGCTATAGACAACTTAGAGTATACTCTCATCCAACTAAATCGCCATCAACGTCAAATATTGCAGGTTCATGAACAATCTTTGCGGCATCAAACAGAATACACGAACAGCTTTTTCGGGCTGATGCAACAACAGCATATCCTCTGGGGAAATGGTCAATTCATTGAGAAACAACCCGAAACCCAGCAACTAGCCATCTCCAGTTTAGAACGTAGCATGATGCGGTTTCACGATCATCAAGCTGACAGCCTCCGCATTCATGAGCAATATCTGAAGTATCAGCAAGAATATACTCATAACTTTTTCCAGTTAGTCCAGCAACATCAACTACCAACCTGTGATGACAGGATTCAACACAGTTTGAATACTCCGGTATACGGAGAAGATCGGCCCATACCAGTAACAGCCGTATCGGCTGTGGCGACTGAATTACAGACGGTGACAACTAACGGTAGTGGTAACGGTAATGGTCAGGGTGCACATCATCAAACCATACCAGTTACAGATATAATTGCCACCCGGCAGAATCCCACTGCAACCATAGTAGCCACACCACCCGTAGATATTGATCCAGCTACCCTGCAGCCCACCCTGCTCACCATTGTCAGTGATCAAACAGGCTACCCCAGTGAAATGTTAGAGATGTCCATGGACATTGAAGCAGATTTAGGGATTGATTCCATCAAACGGGTGGAGATTTTGGGAGCATTATTAGAAATATACCCCGATTTACCCAGGCCCAATCTAGAGGAACTGGCACAGCTACGGACTCTGGCCGAAATAGCCGAGTACATCAGGACTATAGCAACGCCCACCATCAATAAAAATTAAATAACATTTTTAGTATTTGGGTGATGGGAAAACCAACACAGAATCAAATACCAAAAATAGCGATTGTGGGCATGGATTGCTATTTGGGTGGTAACTGCCAGGGTTTAGATAGTTTTGAACAAAGTATTTATGAATGATCATATTTCTATTATCAGAGTATTAGCAAAGCTATTGAGTCATAGAGTGGACATGGATTTGTCGCCACTGTATTCTCTCTCAGACCGTAGCTTGAATCACAATCAAATACTAGATCAAAACATCACCTTGGGTAGCCAGAAAACTGATGACATATTTCTGGGTAAGAATAAGCAGGAAATATTCCCAGAAAAATTTTATAACCCATCAATTAGTCCTCCCAGTCAGCAGTATGAATTACTGGAATTTAGTCAAGCCAGACCCACATATTCTCTGAATAAAAATTCAGTATTAGCTGAGGAAAAGAGATTTATGAGCAACTTAATCGCCGGGGATGATAAAGCTTCTAGTGTATTATTGAAGGATAGACCAAGCCCTGACTTGTCAGTTAACCCTAAGGCTTCGCTACCCAAGCTATCACACAATGTCGGAGTAGGTCATACTATTTCACCTCAAGAAGATGAGATTTTTATTGTGGAAGAAAGAGACTGCAAAAATGATCATACAGTTGATAAAGAACAGCTAGATAATTTACGCAATCCTCAGTATCAGAAGCTGATATATAATGCTTTTTACATGGCACAAAACCACAGCAATGTATTAGAAATACGACAACAATCACTACATCAAATCAGCGTCATAATCCAGCAACAACTAAATCTATACCAGAAAATATTTAACGCATAAAGTCATTAATTCACGAAAGTATTTCATGATGATAACAAAGCCATACCCCATTGTTTCTTAAGCAATTAAAAATTATGCCGACAATTGCTCCTCATAATGCCTAACAAATAACACCCTAAAAACCTCATGTTTAACAAAAATGTACTCAGTCATAAACGCGGAAATTCACTGTTAAAAACATCTAATTTTTTTGTGAGTAACCGTCAAGCATGGCATGGTGATATAAATACAATATCTTTTGATGGTAATGGCATAAGAGCTAAACTAATTAACTTAGCTAAACCTTGTTACATTATCAGAGTAGAAGATAAAATTGGTGTTACTAATCAAGGAGAATTAATTCATTATCCTAATGGTAAAACTGGACAAGAAATGTTGATGTCCGTTCCACCTATACATATTCAACAGTTAGGAGATCCCAACTTTATAGATTTCCATAATGTTAAATATGCCTATGCTACTGGTTCCATGGCTCATGGTATTGCTTCTGAACAATTAGTAATAGCTCTTGGTAAGGAGAAAATTTTAAGTTCATTTGGTGCTGGTGGTCTCTCTCCTGACCGTGTGGAAGCAGCCATCAAGCGTATTCAGCAAGCCCTACCCGAAGGAATTTACGCTTTTAACTTACTTCATAGTCCCAGTGAACCTACTCTTGAACGTGGTACAATTGATTTGTATTTGAAATATCAAGTCAGAACAATAGAAGCATCTGCATTTTTAGATTTAACTGATAACGTTGTCTACTACCGGGTTGCGGGACTAGGCTTGAATGCAGCTAATCAAATCCAAATTAAAAATAAAGTCATTGCCAAAGTTTCTCGCCGAGAAGTGGCCACAAAATTCTTAGAACCTGCTCCTGTGAAAATTCTTAAAAGATTAGTACAGCAAGGTCTCATCAGTGAATTACAGGCAAGTATAGCCGCAAAAGTTCCCATGGCTGACGATATTACCGTGGAAGCAGATTCCGGTGGTCACACAGATAATCGTCCCTTAGTTTGTCTGTTACCATCGATTTTGGAATTAAGAGATCAAATTCAAGGCCAATATGGTTACGAAAGACCGGTCAGAATTGGAGTAGCGGGAGGAATTGCGACTCCCCAATCAGTATTGGCTGCTTTTATGATGGGTGCTGCTTATGTCGTTACTGGTTCCATTAACCAATCCTGTATTGAAGCTGGAACTTCTGAATATACTAAACAATTGCTAGCCCAAGCGGATATGGCTGATGTGATGATGGCTCCAGCAGCAGATATGTTTGAGATGGGAGTAAAACTGCAAGTTCTCAAAAGAGGAACGCTCTTTCCTCTCCGGGCGCAAAAACTGTTTGACTTATACAAAAACTATGATTCAATTGAAGATATACCTGTTACCGAAAGAGAGAAGATAGAAAAGCAAATCTTCAGAAATAGTCTAGATAGCATTTGGCAAGAAACAGTTAATTATTTATCTCAACGTAATCCCGAAAAACTGCACAAAGCCGCCAACAATCCCAAGCTGAAAATGGCTCTAATTTTTCGCTGGTATCTAGGATTGTCTTCTCGTTGGTCTAACTCTGGTGAGAAAGGTCGGGAAATTGATTATCAAATCTGGTGCGGTCCATCTATGGGAAGCTTCAATAACTGGATACAAGGTTCTTACTTGGCAGATTTAAATAATCGGAAGGTAGTTGATGTTGCCCATCATATGATGATAGGAGCAGCATTTTTATACAGATTACAAAATCTGAAGATTCAAGGATTACAAATACCCGATTCTTATACTCAGTATCATCCAGTCATTTCTGGTAAATTGTAAGAGGTTGTTTGATAAGTTTTCAACAGGTAATTTTTATCTTAGGGAACAGGGAACACCGAAGGATTGGGGAACACGGTTCGACTTCGCTCACCGACCGCACAAAAAACAATAAAATCCAGTCTCCTCCCCTTACAAGGGGAGGGTTAGGGTGGGGTAAAACAATATTTGATACACTAATCATAACTTGACAAACATCCTCTTAGAGTAGCGGGGACTGGCTAAGGGATCAAGATTCTGAATTGATTCTCCCAGCGGTAACCCTATTTCGTCGCAGTTGCTAGATATCTACAGAGCTACGCCTGTGGTGGGCTTGGGAGGCTGAATTTCAGTGCCTATGCCTCGGCGATATAGTTGTGCTAATCGCTGCTCGTATTTAAGTAAGTCCTGGTAAATTTCCTTAAATATCGCGGTTGCTACGGGGTCAGTATACATTGCAGACAAATTGCTAATATCGCCAAGACCTGTTTGTACATCTCCTAGGGCGCAACGTAACTGATAGATGTCATCGCTACCAGTAAAGGTACTTTTAACTTTGGCGTATTGATTGGCGATATTTGCCACTATCGAAGGTTTTTCATGGAGTGTGTTGAGATAGGTTTCCAATTTCTGAATGTGGCGCTGTCTATTACTAATCATCTCTTGAAACAGCGATCGCACTTCGTGATCTGATTCTTTTTGGGTGTACTGTTCTAAGGCTTCCATTGAATAACGCTCCCCACTCAGTGCTATATTCAACCCCCTGGTAATTTCACCTTTAGTAGAACCACCCCAAGCATCAGCGAGTTTCCACCACTGGGCGCTAGTATCTTTTTCCTCTGGAAGTGCAGCATCTTTACCACCGTACCCCAGACGACTGAGCAATGCTGTGGTGAAAATCCCTAAGTCTCCTGGTTCGCGTGAGGTAATTAAATTCCTATCTACCACTAAGGGTTCATCTAGGTAATTTACACCTGCATTAATCATATCTTTGCGGATAGCAGTAAAGCCCGTGGCTTTTCTACCTTTGAGCAAATCACCTTCAATTAAAAGTTGCGGCCCGTGACATACAGCTGCTACCCATTTCCCTTGTTCCATGGCTTTTTGCACAAAGCTGACTGTGTTCGGGTTCCGCCGCATTTTATCCGGGGCCATACCACCGGGAATTACTACTGCGTCAAATTCCGCTGCTATGGCTTCTGTGGTGGTAGCGTCGGGCTGAACTGAAACTTTACCTCGTTTACCTTTATATTTTTCATTCATGCGTGAACCGAGGACAACTATCTCCATCCCAGCTTGCTTTAGTCCATTACACGGGATAGTAAATTCTATATCCTCAAATCCATGTTCTATGAGGATGGCGACTTTTTTCTTCCGAGAATGATTGTTATGATTGGTCATGATTTTTGCCTAGGTTAATAATTTTACTCAATAGGATGCTTGACTGCAGGAATTTAAGTTGGTGATGTGGTGAATAGTTCCTCATAGTCATGATCAAAATAATTATGAAATTTGCTGAATTTGTCAGGCTTAATGGCGTTTTGTAAGACTGCAAATACAGCCCGAACATGAATGGCGCTGGTTGTCGGTTCTATATTTTCTCTTTGACTCACACGAGTAATGAATTCTTGCAGGTTGAAAGGTTCACTAGTTTCTCCTTCTCGCCTTTGCAAAGATTGAGCTAATTCTTGTGGTAATTCTGCTGCTACTTCTTTGAATTCATCGCCGGGGATACGCTCTGTGATGGTTTCTAAGGTAGCACGGGTGGCGCGTTCGGCTTCTTCACGAGAATTTGATTGAGCTAGGCTTTGTACGTGTGTAATAAACTCGTTATATTCCATTCTATACCTCTTTTTATTGTAATTTGTAATTAAGAGTAGACTATTGATTTAATTCCTATTTAATTGCTAATATATGGATTTCACTCCTACACAGTTGAGGAATTTCAATTGAGACTTATTTATTAAAGTATCTTCTAATTACTATTTTTTCTTCGTACTCAGGGGATATATTTTTTTATCACTAAAGTAATATACCCTTGGTGATACTGTCTTTACCTTTGGTAAGGTTATGATGAATCGGTAAATAGAATTAATATTATTTATGGAAGAAAATAATCAGAATCAAGAAGTCAATTCTGATGATTTAACCGCAGAAATTACCGAATCTTACGGTACTGGTGTTAAGGATTTGCCGGGGTATAATATTGGCGGGCGATCGCTCAGACAAAGAAAACGTCAGTATACACACACAAGTCCGGAAATTACTGGCGGTGATGTTGATGCTTATTGGCAACAGGAAGATACGGTCGGAGATGAAGCTGTAGGTGGTACTGCCCCTACTCCTGATCAAAGTGTAACTGATGATTTAGGAAAGGCAGTAGGATTACCGATGAATGACGGTGATTTTCTCCATACTGAGGATATTTTAGAGCGGCGTGATCATTCTCGCTGGGAATTAGATCCGATGTCTTCTGATGATTATCAAGAGCGGAAAGATTAAACCCAAAACTTAAAAATTTAAGTTTTGGGATGTGAGGATAAGTTAAAACCTAATGCCTAATTGTCCATTAAATCCTCGCACAGAATTGTAACCAGCACCGATAAAAATATTATCGGTAGCACCTATTTGGACACCGCCAGAAACAGCAACACCTTGATCTTCTGAATACCAGCCGAGTCCGACATAAGGTGAAATCACTGGTAAACTGAAGAATTTTAAAACATCCCCTCCAGTAGCACCTTCGGGACCTCTGCCGATCTCAAAACCAAAATCTAAAACCCTCACACCAGCAGCATAGGTGACTTCTCCATCCTTTTCACCCACAGAAACCCAGGGTTGTGGTAACAATTGGGCAGGTGCTGGACTGGGGACAAATACAGTTAAGCAAGTTAAGGATGGAATGAGTATTTTGGCAATAACCGATTTTTTCACCGTTTTTATGGGAAACTACCTGTCATATTGTATTGCAACTCTCAGGTAAACCATCCACCTTTGAGTATTTTTCCGTGAATTTACTGTAAAATAAAAAGATATTTTTAATCTATCAGTCATCAACTCCCATCATGTCACCCCAAACCATTGAAAAAATTATATCTACCTACTTTGCCAATATTGCAGCAATGAATCCAGAAGGGTGGGTGAGTAAGACAGGTAAGCCAGTTATCTTTGCAGGAATTACGATTTTTGAAATCAACTCAGCTGGTAAGATTCAAACAACTCGCGCTTACTGGAATCCCCAAGAGATGGTAGCACAATTGCGGTGAACTCATCCATAATAGGGTAAGTATTATTTTTAATTTGATTATGTACTTAACTTGGTTAGACAGCAATAGTTGGTTACTGGAAATGGGTAACCAACGCATATTACTGGATCCTTGGCTGGTTGGTTCTTTAACTTTTGGCAATTTAGATTGGTTTTTCAAAGGTTCTCGGATACAAGAACGCCCCATACCACAAAATATTGATTTGATTTTGCTGTCTCAAGGTTTAGAAGACCACGCTCATCCACCCACTCTTAAACAACTAGATCATGAAATTAAGGTTGTGGGTTCTGCCAATGCGGCAAAATTATCACGTGAGTTGGGCTACAATTACGTAACATCCCTGAAGCACGGGGAAAGTTTCAACTTGAATCAACAAGTGGAAATCACAGCTGTTCCCGGCTCTGTGGTAGGTTATAATCTGGTAGAAAATGGTTATCTGATTAAAGAATTAACCAGTGGGTTAACAATTTATTATGAGCCTCATGGATCTCATTCGCCGGAAATTAAACAATTTGCCCCGGTTGACGTGGTGATTACGCCGATAGTAGATATAACATTGCCTTTAGGCTTGCCAGTTATTAAAGGTAGGAAGAGTGCATTGGAAGTTGCACAATGGTTACAACCTCAAATTATGCTTCCCACGGCCGCGGGTGGAGATGTGGTTTTTGAAGGTGTGCTGACGAAATTCTTGAAAGCTCAAGGAAGTGTGGCAGAATTTAATTGCCTACTGCAGCAGTATAATTTGTCTACCCAGGTGATGGAACTCACCCCGGGCGATCGCCGAGAATTGCAGTTGAGGAATAATTCAACTGTGAGCAAGTCCAAGCTCTAGATATGGCGGTTAGCCGTTGGCGATTTTAGTCGCCACCGCAATTCTCAAATCAATTGTGTTTGTATTTACCAAGCACCTGTAGCAAGTACAGAGCTTACTGTCCTGAGTAAAAACAGCCACGATACTAATCGTGACTGAGTACTTTGAATTAACTGATTTTTACTTTCTAGAATTAACTAGGGTTAAACTCAGAGTAAGACTGAGAAATTATCAGGCTTGAGCGTAATTTGCGGCAGCAAAGTCCCAATTGACTAATTGGTCTAAGAAATTCTTGATGAAAGCAGGACGCGCATTTTTATAGTCAATGTAGTAGGCGTGTTCCCAAACATCTAAAGTTAGGAGGGCTTTTTTGCCATGGGCTAAGGGGTTCTCTGCATTTGGTGTTTTCATGATCTTGAGAGTACCACCGTCATCAACTAACCAAGCCCAACCGCTACCGAATTGAGTTGCTGCAGCGTTAGAAAATTCTTCTTTAAATTTGTCAAAGCTACCAAAATCCTGATTAATTTTGGCTGCAAGGTCGCCAGTGGGTGCGCCCCCACCTGCGGGCTTTAAGCAATTCCAGAAAAAGGTGTGATTCCAAACTTGAGCAGCATTGTTGAAGATTCCCACCTTAGAGGAGTCTTTAAAGGCAATTTGGATGACCTCTTCCAAAGATTTGTCAGCCAGTTCTGTACCGTCAGTCAGCTTATTTAAGTTAGTCACATAGGCTGCATGATGTTTGCCATAGTGATACTCAAATGTTTCTCCCTTCATGCCATAGGGCTCGAGAGCGTTAAAGTCGTAAGGTAAGGGGGGTTGTGTAAATGCCATTTTGTGAAATCCTCTCTTGACTGTTTTCCGGTTTAAAACTGTTGAGCGAAACTTAGGAAACGACAGGTGTTATCTGTATGCGTTTTCTATCCCAACGCTATAGGATATAAAACTTAACATTGTCATTCTACTACCAAAGGGAGGATTCGGGCAAAATACTGTTTGATTTGAGCCAAATTGCATAAAGGTAGAAATATCAGAGATGCTCGACAACTAAGATAAGCGTTTTTGATAGTAGTTAACAATTTGTGCTGTAACTTCAGACACGTTAAGACCATCAGACTGTATTTCTACTGCATCCGCTGCTTTTTGTAAAGGGGAAATTTTCCGAGTGCTATCTTTTCGGTCTCGTTCGGCAATGTCGCCTTTGAGACGCTCTAGATTCACTTCGGGTTGTCCCTGTTTTTTCAAGTCTTGCTGACGGCGATGTGCTCGTTCATCAACAGATGCGGTTAAGAATACCTTAACTTCGGCATCGGGGAAGACATGAGTCCCAATGTCTCGACCTTCGGCGACTAAACCACCTTTTTTACCCCAGCTTTGCTGTTGTTTAACGAGTGCTTGACGCACGGCGCTTTGTGCTGCGATCGCCGATACTTGAGATGTCACTTCAATTGTGCGAATTGCTTGAGTTACATCAGTACCATTAATCCAAACCCTGACGGGAGATTGCAGATCCTCAGTGGGGGTAAGTTCAATATTGCACCGATTAACTAACTCAGCAATGGCGCATTCATCATCAAGAGCAATACCCTTTTGCAGCACCAGCCAAGTCACAGCCCGATACATAGCTCCTGTATCGAGATACACTAAACCCAGGTGAGTGGCCACTTGACGAGCCACTGTAGATTTACCAGCACCGGCTGGTCCATCGATAGCGATGATGGGCTGACGATCGCGCAGGATGGTATTATCAATCAAACGTGTGGAACCAAGACGACCTGCGATCGCCAGCATTCCCTCCTCCTCAACTGTTTCTAAAGACATTAACGTACTCGGATTAACTAATTCAATATATTCCACCATGAGATTAGGAACCTTTGCCAGTTCTTGCTGTACCAATCCTATGAGGGTACTGCGATCACGAACACCCTTACCAAACCCAGCAGCACTAGCCCGTAAAGCTTGATATAAAATTACTGCTTGGGCTTTTTCTTGTGCAGTCAAATATTGGTTACGAGAACTTAAAGCCAGACCCGACTCTTCCCGCAGGGTTGGACAAGCAATAATCTCTACTGGCAAATTTAAATCACTCACCAACCGTCTAATAATAGCTAGTTGTTGACCATCTTTTTGTCCAAAGTAGGCGCGGTCGGGTTGTACCAAGTTAAAAAGCTTGGTGACAATCGTCGCGACACCCTGAAAGTGACCAATGCGAGAACGACCACACAAACTGGACATCATAGCACATGGAGGCATTACTTGTGTCAGTTGAGATGCTTCTAGACTGTTCTGAGAAACACCCATTTCCTCTGGTGTGGGGGCAAAAATCGCATCTACCCCCGCTTTTCTACACATTTGTTGGTCTAGCTCTAAAGTGCGGGGATAACGTTGATAATCTTCATGGGGGCTAAATTGCAGGGGATTGACAAAAATACTGACAATCACCGTAGAATTTTCTTGCCTTGCCCTTGCCATCAAGCTCAAATGACCTTGATGTAATCCTCCCATAGTTGGCACCAAACCGACAGCCGTCTGGTACCAGCTAGACATCGCATCTAGTCCCAAATCTTCGGGAACCCTGAACTGATGTTGTGAACAAAGTTGAGTTAAATAGCAGCGTAAAGCTGCAACTGTTGTCAGCAGACGCACAAAATACCCCTAGTTCTTTTTAAGCCTCTCCCCCGTTAGTTTATATCTGAAATAGGGGGCTGGGGTATGGAACTAGGGGTATTAGGGACTGGGGACATTATCCACTGAAATTCTCAGGAATTATCGCCCCATAACTTCAATCTTCACAGGTGCTAAACCGTTGTTAATCATTCCTAAGCTACGAGCAGCACCAGTGGATACATCGATGACTCTACCGCGAATGAATGGGCCTCGGTCATTAATTCGCACCACAACCGAACGACCATTACGGGTGTTAGTCACACGAACTCGCGTGCCGAAAGGTAAGCTACGATGGGCTGCAGTCATACCTTCGGGATTAAATCTTTCACCGGTGGCGGTAGGTCTACCAGCAAAACCGCGACCGTAAAAGGAAGCTATACCACGGAAAGTGAGTCGTTTGTTGCTCGCAAGCTGCTGTGCGGGCTGCTGCGAACCAACTTTTACTGGTTCAGGGAGATTAGCAATTTCTGTGATGGGAGATGCATTACCAATGAGTCTCCGCAAGCGATTAGTTACTTGCAATGCATCTTCTGCGAGATTTTCGGTGGTTCCTGCTAGGATGGTTTTTGCATTGATTTCCACCAATTCCCGATCTTTAATTTTAATCGTATAGCTCTCGCCGGTGTGTTGTGTGACAGAGGCACTTTTGTTGCCATCTGTAGATTCGCCCTGACCCCTCCAACTAACGGTAATCTGTTGAGCATCCTCACCATTACGCACTAGCTGGTTAATACTGGCTGCTATGAGTCCAGCTCTATAAACCGGGTCATCATTAAGGGATTTCTTTTCCTTTGTCGCATTCCTCAAGTTCCCTACACTCGTCCCCGTGCGACCAGAGGACTGTTGTCCCGCAGTAGTTCCAATTCCACTCACCGTCAAACTTTGCGGCTGTGGCTGAGAACTCAAAAAGGTAATAACTGGAATATTTTTGATAAACAGGGTTGCCGCTTTACGACCTCCAATGTAGTGAGAATGAATGTTTGTTATCACAGCATCGGAAGTCAGTTTCCCAGATGAGGTTTGAAACTCTCCTACTTTAACTACATTTTTAACTGATGTTTCTGGAGAAACTCGATTAGTTTGCTTTGTAGTAGTAGTTTGAGTGCGTCCGACTAAGGGCGTACCCACAACAGTCAGAAACAGGGCGACAATAGTCCACAAATATCGTTGATTCATGCGTCCGATTTTTAAAGCGAGTGTAGAACAGCAGTTTTTTAGTTCCTGGGATTTTTTGCCAGTTTCAGTGACATCTCCCATGAAGTTTCCTGGGTTCTGGGTTTCACTTTTTTGATTTATAACTGCAACACACTATCACGAACTTTGAAGGTTGGGGATCAGGGTTTTACCGTAGATCTAAATCACTTTATTCGATTTCAATTCTAATTTCCGCGGCGAAACCGTTTTCAAATCAGGATTTTGAGGATGTAACGTTTTTTGTAACTGACTCAAGCTTTCATATGAAAATCTAATATTTCGGCGGTTTTTGATTAGTAATAACACTCCTAAGAGAAAAATGTATTTTAAGAAACATATAAATTTATTAAATATATTTTTGTCAAAACTCCCTCAAAATACTTGAGTATATTTCCTTGAGGAATTTTTGGGCAGCCCACTCAAAATCATCTGTAAGTCTACATACAAATATTTTTAATTTTAAATAGGCTAGCAGTCATGTTCTAGTGGTTAGTCATCTGATGAGACCTTTTCTCAGTAAATACATTTACACAAGTATATATTTAAGTATTATATTTTATGTATATATGCCATTTAATTACTGAAAAACCCCCATCATTTGGTAACTAAAAAGTATTTTTTTACAAATTAAAATCAATGATGAGAAAATTAAAAAAGCTTCACTGGCTTGAGCTAACAAAAAATAAAGTAGCGAAAATTACATATATTTTCGGTTGCTAGATTAACTTAAATATGATTTCCGAGAGAAAAATATTAGGCTCATGGCAAACAAAGCAAATCCAGAAAATGTAGAAATCGGTTCAGCGCCATTTTTAGCTGTTCTCAACGACTTATATTCCCAATACAAGTTACTCAAGGAGGGTACACTAGCAAACTATATTCCAGAACTGGCAAAGGTAAATCCAGAATTATTCAGCATTTGCATTGTCACAGTAGATGGTCAAAGGTACGAAGTCGGGGATAATCAACACCAATTTACTATCCAGTCCATTTCCAAAGTGTTTGCTTATGGACTGGCTTTAGAAGATCATGGACGGGATTATGTCTTAACTAAAGTGGGGGTTGAACCAACAGGAGACGCATTCAACGCCATTATTCTCGATGAACAATCGAAGCGACCTTATAACCCCATGGTAAATGCAGGTGCGATCGCCACTACCAGTTTAATTAAAGGGTCTGGTGCGACGGAACGCTTAAACCGGGTTCTGGATATGTTTCAGAAATACACCGGACAGAATGCACTGGTTGATATCTCAGTGTTTACCTCTGAACGTAGTACGGGACATCGCAACCGCGCCATAGCACATTTAATGCTCAATTTTGGCATGATTGACCAAAACATTGAAGAAGTTTTGGATCTTTACTTTCAGCAGTGTGCTGTGATGGTAAATTGCCAGGATTTAGCGGTGATGGCGGCCACCCTTGCTAACAGAGGTATGAACCCGATTACAGGAGAACAAGCAATAGATAGTCGTTACATTAAAGATATTCTCAGCGTCATGTACACCTGCGGTATGTATAACTTTGCTGGGGAATGGGCTTACAAAGTTGGTATTCCGGCTAAAAGTGGGGTTTGTGGTGGAATTATGGCGGTTGTACCCCATAAAATGGGCATTGGGGTATTTTCGCCATTGTTAGATGTCCGTGGTAATAGTGTCCGGGGAGTGAAAGTGTGTGAGGAACTTTCCCAGCGATTAGGGTTACATTTATTTGAATGTTCAGGTGAGGGACTGAAATTTTAACTCACTGTAATTACCGCTCCCAGACTCTCATTCGCCAACCTATCAACAGCACACACTGCATAGGTTCCAGCTTGTTGCACCGTGGCGGTAGCTGGCGTGGCGTAGCCATAAGTTCCAGCAGATAAGACCCGCTGAAGTACCCAATTTTCACCAGTCTGTCGATAAAGTGTCCAAGAACGCACGGGTTGCTCATCGCCGGGTTCCCAACTTAGGCGACGATTATTAACTTGTAGTTCTCGGGGTGGTGGTGGTGGGTCTGTATTCTGCCATGACATAGTAGGTACTATGGCGGGGGTGGGATAAAGGGAATTGCGGAAACTGTCAGCAATTCCCTGACGGTTTTGATTAATGTGACTCATGCTAAAAAAGATATTACCCAGTGACAAGTTAGCAGCTAGGTTGCGAGTGATGGTAACTTGTTTGCTAATCTCTCCACTCTTCCAAGCTTTGCCATCAAGTTGACTAATATTGTTGCCTACATATATATGTCGCTGCTGAGGATTAATTTCTGTCCACCATTTTAGTAGTGTGGGATAACTTTGTGCGGTCTGGTCAATGCGCCAATAAAGTTGAGGGGCGATATAATCCACCCAACCTTGTTCTAACCATTTTTTAGCATCAGCATACAGTACACTATAAGCATCTAGGCCATTTATTCCTGGTGGTTGTCCAGGTCGGTAAATACCAAAGGGACTAATACCGAATTTGACGTGGGGCTTTATGGCTTTGATTCCTTGAAATAGCCGTAATACCATTTGATTCACGTTTTCCCGTCGCCAGTCACTTAAGCTGAGTTGACCACCAGTTGATCTATAAGCTGCATAGGTTTTACTATCGGGGAAGGTTTGACCCTCGATGGGATAGGGATAAAAATAATCATCCAAGTGAATGGCATCTATATCATAGCGACGCACAACATCCATCATCACGTTGTACGCCCTATCCTGGACGATTTTGATTCCTGGGTCCATCCATAGTTGATTACCCCATTTGTAAACTACTTCGGGATTTGTCAAAGCTATATGGTTTCTGGCGTTGGGTCTAGCTGTGATGCTAGTTTTGGCCCGGTAGGGGTTGAACCAAGCATGAAGTTCAATATTACGTTGGTGACATTGAGCGATCGCAAATTCCAAAGGGTCATAAAATGGTTCTGGTGGTTTCCCTTGAGTTCCCGTCAACCAAGCGCTCCAGGGTTCTAGTTGGGAAGCATATAAAGCATCACCTTCTGGTCGCACCTGCAAAATCAGGGCGTTGAAGTTGAGTGCTTGTAATCGGTCGAGAATTGCAATCAATTCAGCTTGCTGTTGTGCTGTTGAGAGTCCGGCTTTAGAGGGCCAGTCACTATTCCATACTGTTGTCACCCACGCCCCCCGAAACTCTCGCTGATGATTTACCTTGACAGTTTTAGGAGTATTGACAAGTTTTGGGGTAACTATGATATAATTAGATAATATTTTATCGGCTCTACCTAAGTAAACCAAAGCTTGATATACAATTACTGCCACTTCTGCACGGGTGGCTGGTAAAGTAGGGTTGAGTAACTTCGTGTTGGGGTAACTAGCTACTAATTCTGTTTGAGTAGCGATCGCCACTTGATTTCTAGCATAACCAGGGATTTTTTCCGCATCTTGATATATTTCTGGTAATTTACTCAGCAAGTCTGGTGGAGCATCAATAGCTATTGCCAAACCATTGACTAAAGCAACTAAAGCATCGCCGCGGATAATTCTGTCATTGGGGCGGAAATTCCCGTCGGGATAACCAATAATAAATCCGCTTTCGTAAGCTTTTTTAATACCACTCACAGCCCAATGATTAGCCGGGACATCAGCAAAGGGGACATAACGACGCTTTGCTGATACTGTAAATACTGCGGCAATTATAGCAGCAAACTCCGCACGAGTCACTGGGCTATCTGGTCGGAAACTGCCATCAGGATAGCCATTTAAAATTCGACGCACCGCTAATTCTTGGATGAATAAGCCGGCCCAATGATTTTGAACATCCGGGAAACGAGTAGAATTAGATATCATGACCGATATTAACTAACTTGGCTTCATTCTTACACTATTTGTTAATTTAACAACAGCAGACCCATAGCCACTGTGATAGTGTATAAATTTTAATAATTTAAGTGACTTCTGTGTATTTTTGAGGATAAAAGTATGATGAACGCGGGATTCTGAATTCACTAGCTTAGATATGAATTTAAACAATTAGCCTACCATTGAAAAAGTGCGAAAACCTATAGTTTACACGTTATTTTTACTTGGTTTATTGAGCGTTATAGCATTTGCTTATATCTGTAATTATCTCTCTGAACAAAAGCCTATAGTTAGGTGTCAGCAATGGGTATTTCAGGAGGAAGGAGATCATAAATACTACGCACATCCTGATACATTAGTGGTTCAACCCTGGCGTGGACGACATCATGTCTATGCTATATTTTTAGTTCCCGCAGGATACGAACATGATGGATTGTTCACCTTAACAATACCTGGTTCTTCTACTCACTGTGGACGTTCTCAGAAGATTGGCAAGGTTGTATCTGGAGTTGATGACACTAATGATTACAATCGGGTGAGGGGATTTTTAAACACTCGAATTGCAGTACAATTTATTCTTCAAGGTAAGTTCAGTCAGTTAAGGGAACCGAAAAATTGGAGTTTGGGTTATTTTCAAAGTAAAGAGGCGTAAAGGTCAGCAGAGGCTATATGTCCATGACTTGGCGATAATGGGTTTGTATTTCTGCTACGGTTGGAGATTTGCGCTTTGTTTCCCACTGACTAACTTTAAATAATTCTTGCTGTAAATCATCTACTTTAATGGTGTTAACTTGACCATTGCTAACAATTTGCTTTCCATTTACCCAAGCACTATGGACAACATTGATAGGACGACCTAATACTAATAAGCCAATGGGATCTGTTCGGGGTAGTAATGATAGACTGGTGAGATCATACATGACTAAATCGGCTTGTTTCCCTAGGGTGAGGGAACCAAGTTTGTCAGCTACATTCAGCCCTTTTGCGCCTCCTAGGGAGGCCATTTCTACAGATTTTCTGGGTGTGATCCAGTTGTGATAGTCTGGGTCTGTAGTGTTGTGTAAGATGGAACCGATTTTGATGGCTTCTAGTAAGTCTTGGGAATCATTACTGGAAGCACCATCACAACCAAAGGAAACATTTACCCCGGCTTGGAGATATTTTAAAATAGGGGCGATACCACTGCCTAAACGGAGGTTACTCAAGGGGTTATGCACAACTGTACATTGAGTTTGGGCGAGGATGGTGATATCGTTATTGTTTAACCAAACACAATGAGCCAAGGATGTGCGATCGCTTAAATATCCGATGCGTTGTAGATGTTGGACTGCGGTACAACCGTATTTTTCTTGGGCGAGTTTTTCCTGTGCTTTAGTTTCTAGTAAATGAGAGTGACGACAAAGATGATGGCGATCGCTTAACTCAATACATCCTATAAATAAACTATCGCTGCACAATTGTATCCCCGTTGGTGCCACCACAATACTTATACCTGCTTCAGGACGGTGAAATTGTCTGACTGCTTCCTCTATAATTTCCAAGGTAGCCGCAGTTGAGCGAAAATACGGTGCATGGTTTTGATTTGACTCTCCCCCCGGTATACCCGCAGTGAGGGACTGATCTTGAATCAGGGGTGCGATAAAAGCACGTATTCCCACTTCTTCATAAGCACGAACCGCTGCAGCGATAGTTTCTAACTCCTGTCCAGGAGTTAACACCAAATGGTCTACCACACTAGTACCACCGGAAAGTAAAGTTTCCACAGCGGTTCCCAAAGCACTCAGATAAACTTTTTCTAAATCCAGAGGCGCAAAGTCATATAATTCCCCTAACCATAATTCTAAAGGCAACATGGACATAATTCCCCGTTGCCACATTTCCGATGAGTGGGTATGGGCGTTAAAGAAACCAGGGAGTAACAGCTTATTGCTACCATCAATGGTATTACCAACCACATCTAAATCCGGTGCTATGGCGGCTATCTTACCATCTATTACTTGTACATCTAGGGTGAGATAAGCATCCTCAATAGCAATTAAAACATTCTGAATGGTAAAATTCACGATTTTAACCTTGTTGGTGGTTGACGGTTGACGGTTGACGGTTGACGGTTGACGGGTCGGAAGCTAAGAGAATGTTTGTCAAGTCATGATTAGTGTATTAACTATTGTTTGACCCCACCCTAACCCTCTATGTTTTGATAGGTTATTTAAAAGGAAAATGATAAATTTGTCTAGTCACTGGTTGAGATTTCAAAATAGTTAAGTATCAACCATTAAGTATAAACTATCTTCTTAGTCCTATGCTGCCCTCAGTATTCAAAACTTGCATTCCCAGAGAAGAAATCTTAGCAGGGGAACTTTCTCCAGAATTACAGCAATTTCCAGGTAATTGAACCACAAAATGCGGTAAGGTGTGAAAGAAGTGATTATTAGATTCGATGCCAGTATCGTACTCAGGTGATTTGCGTCGTCGTGTGATTATAGCTTGGGAAGCAAAGGAAGGCTCTCAACGTCAGTTGGCTGAAAGATTTAAGGTCAGCTTGTCTTTTGTGCGAAATCTGTTGCGTCATTATCGTCAAAATGGAAAAATTGAGGCGAAACCACGTGGAGGATACCAACAACCAACAATTCAAAACGAGCAATTGAGGATCATTCAATCTTTGGTGGAGGAGAAAAATGATTTGTTGCTCAGAGAATTATGCGATCGCTATCAAGAAAAAACAGGAATTAGGGTGAGTATCCCGACAATGCATCGCGCCCTAAAAAAATTAGGCTTAAGGTCTAAAAAAAAGTCTTTATGCCAGTGAGCAAGATACTCCAAGAGTGCAAGAGTTAAGACATGACTATCGACGTTGCTTAGATCACATTGATGTGTTGAAATTTAGTGTTCGTGGATGAAGCCGGAATAAATTTATCAATGTCACGCTTGTTTGCCAGAGCCGTAAATGGTGAACGCGCTGTTGGTAGTATTCCTGGAAACAAGGGTGGAAATGTGTCTTTGATTGGTGCTTTGAACCTCGATGGGCTGATTGTATCGATGACTGTACCAGGAAGTACAAATACTGATGTGTTTCTCACTTATGTTACCCAGGTCTTACTTCCTCAGTTGTGGAAAGGGGCAATTGTAGTCATGGATAATCTTAAGGTTCATCATGCCGAGCGTGTCAGAGTTGCTATCGAGTCCGTCGGTGCCAAAGTCAAGTTTTTGCCCCCTTATTCTCCTGATTTATCACCTATCGAACTTTGTTGGTCAAAACTGAAGCAATTTCTTCGGTCTTGTGAGGCTCGTACCCCGGAATCACTCGATAAAGCCATGGCTGAAGCTGTAAATTATGTTACCGAAGATCATGCCTTCGCTTGGTTCAACCACTGTGGTCTATTTAACTGAAAATCGCTGTAAATCTATCTAAAGATAGATGCAAAAGTTTTTAAAGTAAACATTATTGCCAGAATACAAAGATGTCAGTAAAATGTAAAATTTAAAATTATGACCAAAAAATCTCAGATAATTTCCGAAAATCATTCATATTCTTGGCAAAAAACTTACTTGTGTTATCACGGCTATTACTGGTATTATTAATACAACAGTATGATTTACTGATTTTTAAAGATCTTACTTTTGCCGTACTATCTGTTATTTCCTTTAGCTGTGCTAGTCTAGTAGAGCGTTGTGATGATGCGTGGGGTAAACTTGATTCTTTAAACCCTTTTTTCTTCAGCAGAATTAAAAACTCATAGTGGTTAACCTAGTTCGCTGTTCTAAATATTAACAGTTGGGCAATGTGGACAAATAATTTGGCAGGGATAAATTTATGCTTATGCACGCTACTAAATGTGTAATTCCTATTATCAAGTCTCCGAAAGATTATCAAACATATCGGATTAGTCCAGATGATTCTAATCGGTTGGCGATTATTTTTGATTCGATGAATGCTAATACTTCCTTGACTTGCTGCGTAGAAATTTTTGACGTGGGGGGTCAAACACCACCGAATCGTCATCAATGGGCGGTAGAAATGTTTTTTGTGCTCAAGGGGGAAGCCCTAGCAATATGTGATGGTAAGACTGTGGAAATTAAAGCCGGGGATAGTTTGTTAGTACCGCCTACTGGAACTCATTTGATTAAGAACACAGGTAAGACTCGGTTGTATACTTTAACTGTGATGGTTCCCAATGAAGATTTTTCCGAATTAATTCGTAGTGGTATTCCCGTTGAGTTAGATGGGGAGGATATGGCGGTGTTAGGGAGAGTAGATGGGTTGATGGGTTATTAAAAAACTGTAGAGATGCTTTTGGGTGAATAAATTTTGCTACCCTTAAGAGTGAGAGAAGCTCAAAGAAGAACAGTTCTATTAGTCAAATCAATAGCAGCGAGTCAAGCAGCCTGTGGTGACAATTGGTTTACTATGGAATAAAGAGGAATAGAGATGGAAACTAAATCAACCGAACCATCTGTAGCACCGACAGAAATTCCCCCGGGGTATCTGAACATCATGGGTTATGTGGATGAGTCAGAGGTTAACGGTCCTGGTCGTCGTGCTGTTGTGTGGGTACAAGGTTGTCCCCGTGAATGCTCTGGTTGTTTTAATCCTGAGTCTTGGTCATTTGAGATTAATCAATTAATTGCTGTTGACACTCTTGCTGAAAACATCCTCAGCAAACCTCAGAATACAGGTGTGACATTTTCTGGTGGAGAACCATTTTGGCAAGCCACCGCATTAAGTGCATTGGCCCGTAAGCTCAAGGCTGGGGGATTAAATATCATGTCTTTTACTGGGTTCACCCTCAAACAATTACAGTCGGAATCTGCTCCCCCAGATTCTCAGGCCTTATTAGCAGAACTAGATATCTTGATTGATGGGCCTTTTGTGGAGTCTCTAGCTATCAATTCTCCCACGTCTCTGGTTTCTTCTAGTAATCAAGGGGTTCATGTTTTTAACCCAGAGTTAGCAAACCAGATGACTTGGGCTAGCGACCAGATAGAAATACATATTCTCAAGGATGGTAGCCGGATTGTGACTGGTTATCAAGGCGGTTTGAGCAAATAATTATCATCAAGACGGAGACGTTCATGGGAACGTCTCCACAAGGAGTAGTTAATTTTGTATTAACCGGTAACTTGAGATTCTACAACACCGATGGGACAAGTAACATTTGTCCCCCCTAGACCACAATAACCATTGGGGTTTTTGGCGAGATACTGTTGATGATAGGCTTCTGCGTAGTAAAATTCAGGGGCATCTAAGATTTCTGTGGTAATCGTACCATAACCTGCTTTGTTGAGAGCTTGTTGATAAGCTTCCCTGGATGTTTCTGCTAGTTGCTTCTGCTGTGGGGAATAAACGTAAATTCCCGAACGGTATTGAGTACCAGTGTCGTTACCTTGGCGCATTCCTTGGGTGGGGTTATGGCTTTCCCAAAAGACTTTGAGTAATTGAGTGTAACTAATCACCTTGGGGTCAAAGACAACCAATACGACCTCGTTGTGACCAGTCATTCCTGTGCACACTTCATGATAAGTGGGGTTAGGGGTGCTACCCGCAGCATAACCCACGGCGGTTGTGTAGACTCCTGGAAGTTGCCAAAATTTGCGTTCTGCACCCCAAAAACAGCCTAAGCCAAAGATTGCTGTTTCCAATCCGGCGGGAAAAGGAGGTTTGAGGGGATTGTGATTCACATAATGTTCATTAGGTACTGGCATTAATGAGCTTCTTCCTGGTAAAGCTTCTTCTGGAGAGGGGATAGTTAGTTTTTTTCCAAATCCAAATAGTCCCATAGCTTTTAAGTTTGATTTGTCTTAAATTTATTTACGTTACTTAATATTGTGACATACTCCTACACTGACGTAGGGTGACCCGGAAAAAACTCATGGATGATTCGCATTTTGATCACTGCCATAACTTTTACCCAATAGAATGTACTAAATATAACATACGTCCTAATTGTTCTTGCCCATTTATAGCCAAGTCGCTGTGACATAAATAGAGTTGATCGCTGACTCGAGAGAGTAAATCTGCCAAAATATGCGGTAATCTTCTTTCTTCTAGCAGATTTTCATCTTCTGCTGTCCAAGGTTCCCCTAACCTCTGTTGTAAGAATAATTGTGACCCAAATAGCATAGACGCACCACCTTTTACCCATAACGGGGAACCAACATCTAACCAGAAATGCCAAGGGTGAAATGTTCTGCTAGAACGATATTGGAAAATAGTTGTGAGGGTAACAGCTTTGCTACCTGGTCCAATAGGACGCAAGGGGTAGGGATTGGCGGTAATAGTCCCACGTCGGAGTAGTTGTATAAATTCAGCAATGGTTGTGCTGGAATTCCCCTGCTGTAATCGGCTATGAATTTCCCAATAGTGTTGAGCAGTTTCTAGGAATTCGCGCAATGCTGCCATTTGGTCGTAGGGAAGATGAGAATTTGTCAATAAAAAGTCTTGAATCGCTAGGAATAAAACAGAAATGGGATTGGAAATTAAACGCAGCTGTGATAGCGTAGCGCTGCTGCAAGCAGCTCGCTGTTTTTCTAACCACTGTAAAATCTGATGATAAGCTGTAGTAGCGGCATAGCCGATGCGATCCCAGCGATCAAATGCGGTAACTGGTAGCAAGTGGGGATGGTCGGGATGAGGTACAAAACAGTAATCTGCAATCAATCCGGCGCGTACTGGGTCGATGCGGGGGGAAAATGAGGAAGAATGATCAACAACTGCTGTTTTTCTACTCAAGATAACTAACATTTCGGCTACCGCATCTCGATGTACTAGGCGACCTAGACCCGGATAGATTAGTGTTAGCATGGTCAGTAATGCACGAATCACAGATGAAGTAATCAGGGGTCGTTGGTGGTTGAGTGATTGGACTGGTATATTTTGCTTGGTGAGGATTTCTACTAAAGTATAACGAGCGATCGCATCTAGACCAGGGGCGATAATTGCTACTTCCTCTGGTTTAACTTGTCCAGTTTTGATAGCTTGAATAATTTCCTTTGCTATATTTCTTAATAATTCAGCCCGAGATGTGGTTTTAATTAGCCGTGCTGGTGGTGGTAAGCTAGATAACATCATCGATGGGGTGATTAAGTCTAGCATGGGGGTCAAAAGTTTATCTGATAAACTTGGTAAAGGTGATGTAGTTAATGTCTGAATCTGACAACGCTGTGCTAAACCCTGCAAATAATCGGGGTCAGCCCCCAATCCCAGACGTGATGCACCATCTGGGTTATAGCTAAATGCACCCACTGCACCTTGATCCAACAAAAAATCAAACAGTTGTCGCGCTACTCCTGGGTAATCATCAACATCATCTGCCACTATAGCTTGATAGCGTTGATTTAAGTGCTGTTGGTAGTTGGGATGGCTGAATAATTTTTGACTATAAACTTCAGTAATTATCCCATAACTAAGCAATCCCCTTTCTAAACACCAGTTGCGCCAACCTAGCAATAAAGATGCCACAAAATCCGGATCTAAATCCATGGCATTTTCTTGTAAGCCTGTTTGCAAAATCTCACTAATATCTTCACAGCGGGTACCACTGTAAGCGGCTAATTGTAGTAAATCGAGGATACGGCGTACTAAACGGTACTCGTTCACTCCTGCACGACGGCGCACAGTAGCTGCATCCAACTGGGAACCCCACAATTTTGTAGCCAATTCTTGTTCAGTCTCGGGGCGTAATACTATGGGGAATTGTGCTTTGAGATTTAAAGACTCAATTAATAAAGGCCAAAATAAAATAACTTCATCTTGAAAAAAACCCATCATCGTTTTGACTCGAAGTGGATATTTTCCCTGAGTAGCTGTAGCGATTTGATCAGCCAAAGTACGACGATTATCACTATTTGCAGCTAAAACCAAAACCCCCGGATGTGTTTTTTGCAGATGTAAGAGTGGTTGTATGGACTGGGCTGGTTGCTTTCCTAGTTTATCGGTGTCAGATAATGGGGAATTATAATTTTCAGTTTGCAGCCAATTAGACAAATTCTCTACCAAGCGCGTCGTCTTACCACTGCGACTAGGACCTTCAACCCAAATAGAATGAGAAATCACAAATACTCCCCTTGTAGATTTGCTATTATACTTCGTATTTCAACTTAATGATCATAATCAATCATCAATGATGAATAATTACTGACGATGAAAATACCGATTTTGAGCCAGAAAGTTTACCCGTTTTTATTGTCTGCCTACAGATGGTACTTACTCACGCCTGAGCGTTCACTGGATGCAGCTTATAAGGCTGCATTAGAGATTAAATTAGTAGAAAATGAGCATTTCGCTGGGAACAAAATAGAGATAAATTCAGACATCTACAGTAACAGTGTGATGGATTATTTTGAGTCAGTTTTAAAGCAACAATTAAAAATTGCTCGGATGCGACTGACAGAGTTTCGAGCCAGTCGTTGGTTTTCTAATGAATCTCATCACAGGGCTGCGAGGAAAACCGGTATAGAATATCCTACTCCGTCTGCCATTTTAGAGAAATTAAATTTCATTGATCAAGTTATCTGTAAGTATCATAACTTGGATTCTGAGGTCAATTACCCGGAGTTAGTAAATCCGCCTCAAATAGTCAAAGTTACTCCGCCTAACTCTCAACCATCTGCACCAAAACTACCAAGTCAAAATCAAGAACAGAATCAAAAAAAGCGCGGTAAATCTGACACAGTTGGAATATTACCCCGTTCGCTTTTAGGTACAATCAGTCGTCTGCAAGTTGAATTAGATCCCAATGCTGAAGAAGATGTTATTAAAAACTTTCGTCATAATCAAAGAAGAACCATAATAGCCATTAGATTGATTTTATTATTAATAATAGTTCCTCTCTTAACCCATCAAATATCTAAGGTATTAGTAGTAAGTCCGCTGGTTAATCATTTCAGAAGTGAGGAAACAGTACCAATATTTCTCAACTTGGAAATGGAGGAAGAAGCATTATTAGAAATGCAAAGATTTGAAGAAAAAATCAAGTTTAAAAATTTGATTAGTGGCGCACCGCGACTATCTGGGGAAGAGATGGAAATGGAGATGGAGGAAAAAGCCCATGAAATTGCCGAACAATTTCGTCGGGAAAGTGCTAACGCCATTAAAAATGTTTTTTCAGATATTTTTTCTGTTGGTGCTTTTATTTATTTGCTGCTGATTAGCAAGCCTTCGATTATGGTGTTAAAAGATTTCTTTGATAATATTGTTTATGGTTTAAGTGATAGTGCTAAGGCATTTATTATTATTTTATTTACTGATGTCTTTGTCGGTTTCCACTCTCCCCATGGCTGGGAAATAATTTTAGAGAGTGTATCACGTCATTGGGGCTTACCAGCTAACCGAGATTTTATTTTCTTATTTATTGCTACATTCCCGGTGATTTTGGATACCATCTTTAAGTACTGGATTTTCCGTTATTTAAACCGCATATCACCTTCTGCTGTGGCTACATATCGGAATATGAATGAGTAAAAAATCATCAATGTTGCGGTAATAAATTCGGGAAATCTAGATGCAAGAGCTAGGCTTTATACCGAGTCATTACCGCACCGGGGTGTTTCTCAGCTTTAACTCAAGTGGTGTACTCGGCGTTAATTTTTACATAGTCGTAACTCAAATCACACCCCCAAGCTTTACCAGAACCATGTCCATTACCAACCTTAACTGCAATAATGACCGGATTATCTATTCTTTGTCCTGGGAGATGGTCGTGATACACAGAAGAGTCAGCCGCAGTTTGTTTTAAATATGCACTGGCTGCTGCACGGTTAAATGATACTGGTTGACCATTTTCTAATAATAGGAAATCCCCTAATTTAATTTGTAAGTTGTCTTGCTCAAAGGGTACGCCAGCACGTCCGGCGGCGGCGGCGATACGTCCCCAGTTGGGATCACGTCCAAAGATGGCAGATTTAACCAGAGATGAACCTACAATGGTTTTAGCAATTTGACGGGCGGAAGCTTGATCATGAGCACCTGTGACTTGAACTTCAATTAAGCAGGTTGCACCTTCACCATCACGGGCGATCGCTTTTGCTAAATGCTGACAGACTGCTGTCAACATGGCCTGTAATTTTTCAGCTTCTGGACCGATTTCGGTAATTGCTGGTGTGCGAGATTGACCATTAGCCAAAGCAATTAAACTATCGTTGGTGCTGGTATCACCATCTACGGTAATGGAATTAAAACTTTGATCGGCAGCCCTACTTAACATTTGTTGCCACAAATGAGATGAAACGGCTGCATCACAAGTCACAAATGCTAACATAGTAGCCATGTTGGGATGAATCATCCCGGAACCTTTGGCAATACCACCAATTCGCACTGGGCGATCGCCGATAGTTGTTTCTAAAGCAATAGATTTTGTTACCAAGTCTGTAGTGACAATTGCCTTGGCTGCTGCATCCGAACCTGTTTGGGAGAGTGCTGCTACTAGCTGAGGAATACCACCACGTAGGGCATCCATTTTCATGCGTTGACCAATCACACCGGTGGAAGCTAGCAAAATCGATTCCGGGGGGATATTTAATTCCCGCGCTAATATTTCGGCACTTTCTACAGCATCATGCATACCTTGCATACCTGTGGAAGCATTGGCTTGACCAGCATTGCAGAGGATTGCACGGGCGCTATGTTTGGCTTGTAGGCGTTGGCGACAATAGTCTACACAGGCGGCTTTAACTTGGCTAGTGGTGAATACACCAGCTGCGATCGCCTCTACATCGGACCAGATTAAAGCTAAATCTGGCAATCCCGAAGGCTTTAGTCCCGCCGTGATCCCCGCAGCCTGATAACCTCTTGGAGCTGTAACACCGCCACTAATTTCCTGCCAATCTGCCATTTTTTTCTCCCGCCACTCTTAGCTGATTAACTGGCGATGATTATACCAATTCTTCACAACCACCAGATATTTGCCGGGTATGAAATAAGGAGAGCCGCATGGGCAGCTCTCCAGATCATCAGGGTGCATCCACATAGCACAGTATAGCATTTTAGATATGAGGTGTCATACACTTTATTTATCTTTTGTATCAATATTCTTGAACGGCGAAGGTATGTAGGTCTGAATATATGGCTAAAACTGCTTATTACCAGGTGATTGCAATTATTTTGTTAATATTTTCTTAAACGACATATAATTTTCTTAATTCCAGATTAGGAATAAACACCATCAAGTGGTAACGGTATTATTGGTTACTATTCATAAAGGAGAATATACAAATACAATTTTTTAACTAATGTTAATATACAATCATTTAACTCAGTATTTGATTTTGAATTATGACATTGGTAGTAAAACCCACAGTGAAAAGTATCAAGGAATATGCTTACCAGGCAATTCAACAACACCTGAAAAAAACTGTGAAATGGGAGACAGCAGTAAAAAAAGATGAGGATCCAGAAGGATTGCATCAAATGCGAGTCGGGATGCGTCGCCTACGTACTGCAATCAGTAGGTTGGATTTGGTACTGAATTTACCGGAGTCAGCTAGTGACAAAAAAATCAGTAAAATTGCCAGTAATTTAGGTAATCTCAGGGATATAGATGTACTTAAAGAAACTTTAGAAACCCTTTACCAACCATATTTACCTCCCAAGGAACAAAAAGTACTGGCAACAGCTTTAAATGTTTTAGGTAAACAACGCCAAAAGGCATTATCGCGGACGCGGAAAACATTACAAGGGGAAGCTTACAATTCTCTCAAACAAGGATTGTTACTTTGGTTAGATCAACCTATTTATAAACCTTTAGCATCTCTAAGCATTGAACAAGTGTTACCGGATTTACTTTTACCTGAAGTGAGTAGTTTTTTACTACATCCGGGGTGGCTAGTGGGGACTGATATTATAGATGCAGATGTAGAAGTTTGTACAAACTGGCCAGCAGAAAACATAGAACAGGAATTGACAACTAAAGGCGCGAGCATTCACAATTTACGTAAACAAGCCAAACGCCTGCGTTACCAAATGGAGTTATTTAGTGATTTATATGGTGAATCTTACGCAGGTTATGTTGCGGAAGTCAAAAGTATCCAAGACATATTAGGAAAGATGCAAGATAGTGTGGTGATGGGTGAGTGGCTGGAGGATGTATTCCAGTCACTTGATGCCCAACTACCGACCCTCACCAGTTTATTAAAAGAAAATCGTTATCAAATGTGGCAGCAATGGCAACCTTTGCAAGAGCGCTATTTGCAAACTCAACATCGCCACAGTTTTCATTTAACAGTACTCAACCTTATGGCTACACAAGATTGAGAATTTGCTTGCCCCATGACATGTACAATTGTATTTGCCCCCAGTGGAGGAAGCCCCCACTGATTGCTTGCTGGTAACTCTAGTGAAGCTAACCAATTAATTTTTGCCAGGTCATTTGTCCAACAATACCATCGGTAAGTAAACCATTTTGTCTTTGATATGCCCTAATGGCTGTTCTTGTCTGGGGTCCATAGATACCATCCACACCAGCACCGACACGGTGTTGTAGATATCTGACAACTTCACCGCCAGCGTGGTTAGGTCTGACTATTCGTTTAGCTAAAATCAGATTAATCGCATTCCAGGTACTTGTGTCTGCAACTCCAGTGGGTGATAGTCCGACAATATTCTGAAAATTGACTGTTGCCGAGCTTGTGGCCTGTCCCATGATGTTATCTTCTACCAAAGGCCTACCATTACTATCGGTAATTTGTAATTGGTTTAAGGTTCTCTGCAGTCTGATAACTGTAGTGTCTATATTCAACTCTTCATCTGGCACCGGATTAACAGGGGTGCTAGGCAGTTCACCCGTCAAGCCTTTGACGATGGCATTAGCAGTTGCCTCCGATTCAAAGATATTCATATCTCTTGGTGAATCAATAAAGCAGCATTCTATAAGAATGGCAGGCATCCTAGTATTTTTCAGGACATATAAGTGAGACCCACTTTTAACCCCACGATTAAAAAATCCTAATTTGACAATTTCATTTAACACCGGTTGAGCAATTTTCCTTCCAGCATCACTAGTTGCAAATACTTCTGTACCATTAGCCCGACCATTAAAAGCGTTAAAATGTATTGAGACAAAAACTCCAACTTTGTTAGTATTGGCGGTATTAATTCTTTGGAACAGTGAATTCGAGACGGAAGTAGACCTATCTGGTTTACAGACTATGACTTCATGTCCCAAAGCCCTTAACTTTGAGATAACTCTATTCCCCACATCTGTATTTAAAACATCCTCAGATTTGATCCCAACAGCACCTGTGTCTGGAGGCGAATTATGACCAATATCAATGCCAAATTTCATGTGTTGAACCTCTAGTTTTGCTTCTAAGTTCTAATTTATTCTGGTTATACTAGGCCAATTATCAGGTTGTGAACTACCTACACTGACCTGACGCTACACTGTAGGCTTCTGGTTTGATTGACAGATACCCACAGCAAAGTCTTTCAATCCCAAATCAACACCCAGGATTTTATCTCCAAGGAGTTCACTAAAGTCACCCTCTACCTCACAGAAGATGGAAGCAAAATATTTATCTGTAGGGGTCTTGCTCAGGGTAACGGTTTTGAATTTACCCTCAATTGGTCTATGAAAGACTGCCTTAATCAAACCAATTTTGGGAACTTCTAAACAATCCCCTGCAATCTTAACATTTTGGCGATATTGAATTGATTGCTTATGCTGCTTTCATTGAAATCTGGGAAACTTAGCACACCCGTCAAAAAAGTTAGCCTGAGAGGATGTTTGTCAAGTCATGATTAGTGTATCAACTATTGTTTGACCCCCCCCTCACCTTTCCCTTTATAAGGGAAAGGTGACTGGATTTTATTGTTTTTTGTGTGTTCGGTGTGTTCCCCATTCCCTGTTCGGTGTGTTCGGTGTGTTCGGTGTTCCCTAAGATAAAAATTACCTGTTGAAAACTTATCAAACATCCTCTTAGCCTTGTTTAAACTGTCTCGGATTAACCTCTCAAGCAATACAACTTGTTTCCCCGCCACCCTAGAATCTGTCAAGATTTAGCTGCGGGTGATTAAAATTGCGCTAAATTTCCTGGTTTGCTACCATACTAGGCATAAATTTGAGTTAGCATAACCTTGGGTGTTTGGAGAAAGGCGATGAGGAAAAAAAAATTGAGTCAAGCTGGGAACTCCCAAGGTAGTTCAACTCTGGGAAGATTTGAGAGTAAAAGGATGCATTTGACAACGCCAGTTTTGGCTATAGCTGGATTTTTGGCGGTGATGATCCCCAATCCCAGTGTGGCTGTTTCTAACGCTAATGATTACCGTGTCTGTACAGCTCGACTGTTGGATTTGGGACTAACTGAACAAGCTGTATCACAAGGATGTGCAAAAGCACTGCGTCCGAGAGACTTATCGGCTTGCGTGGTGAGAATTAATCAGCAAACTCAAATTAGTGCCGTAGATGCTCTCTCTTCCTGTGAGCAATCCCGGCGACCCCAAGATTTATCTACTTGTGTTGTTGATGTCAGTATTAATACCGAAAAAACCGTAGACACAAGAGTTTTAAATTACTGTATGCGTAGTTTGTTACCTGAGCGTTTCGCTCAGTGTGTGGTGGGTTTACGTAGTGTGATGGATATTGCACCTACCCAAGCAATGGATACTTGTATTGATGCCAGTGACAGTGTGAGTGGCTTTTCACCTCCATCTGCACCGCCTAGAGTTCCCACAAAATTTAGTCCTTCTTTTGAGGTCACTCCCATTGTAGATTATTGAGTAATCGAATAAATTAGCTGTATGAAGTACCCCGCCCCATGGTGGATGGGGTTCCCCTCCCCATGAAGAAAGTCAGATAATGGCATCATACAAATGCCATGAGATCAGGGATCTGTCAGTAACAAACTATCTTAATTATATCAGACATTGGTGATAAATTCACTTACCTCTAGATTAGGCGCGGGTATGCTCCCTAGCACGGAGGACTAAAAGTTAAAAGCTCTTGCTTGTGAGTTTTTTAAGTGTTTTATCCCGGTTTGATCCCGCACTGCCAAGAGTTGATACTCTCCAGTCCCCAGAGGTGGAGATTCCTGGTTTCAGGGAAGCACTTAAAACTATTTGTTCTCCCCTAGATGCCATCGCCCCCTCTAGGTGCATAAAAGCGCAGTCACTTCAGCAGCGTTGCAGCGAAAGAGCAGCCCCTACCTTTAGAGTATAGTATTCATATTTACATCCCACTGTCATAGTAAAAGGTGTTAATGCTATAACACCTCGACTATCAGTCTTCTTTTCTCCCAAAAACCATCTGCAAAATCATAGGAATCCCACCGCTTTGGTGATATTTATCCCCCCAAGCACGAATGATTTCATCCAATTCTGCCATGGCCTGATCCCATTTTTCGGATGGTATATCAAGTTCTTCTAAGGCTCGCATGGTATTTGGCCGCTGTTCTGACCAATCTTTCATCATCCGGAAATACCGGGCTGTATCTTCCACCATGATGTATGTGCGCTCTTGATCGTCTACTGGCGCATAAAAAGGACGGGTAAGAGCGTAAAAGGGCATTCCCCAAGGAGAATCAATGCGCGTGACTGTACCCGAGTATAGTAGCCGACGCTTGATATGCTCTGCTAAGGCTTCGCTCAAGGGCATTTGATGCTCCGGTGGCAATACCTCTTGCGATCGCCTGTGTAGAAATTCAATCAGATCCAAAAACTCAAGAGATGTAGTCAATTGAGCATCAGGCAGATTACTCGGTAGTTTCTGCTCAATTTGTCTTTTTTCTTCACCGGTCAAACTCGTCCCAGGTACACGAGACATCCCTGGTTGCCAGGGAAACTTTTCCATCCAAACATAAGGCAATTGAATCAGATAGCGAGGTTCTTGAGAACCTAACATCTTTAATAATTTCCCTTCTGTTAGCGCTTGTCTGACTTCCTCCACAATGATTTTTACCCTTTTCGGCTCTAGATGATGCAAGTGACCGGTCATCCGCAGATTTTGTCCTTGCTCTAGATAGGTCATGTATATCGCACATTTAGCCGCCGTTGCTGCTGCATCTAAAAATGCTCCATGCCTATGCCCACTCGTCCGCATGGCACTAAAAGCCAGATAAAGCATGATCTGATCCATGGCACTAGGGCTAAGACGCTTAATCAGATCTATGTCGTTATTCATATTACAGACAGTTGAATAGCAAGTTTACAGATTTGTTAGTCACACAGTAATAACTATTATACATCCAATTGCCGCCAGTGTCTTCAGTTTCCAGCTAATTATCCTTATTATCCTTGAATTCCCAATTTTTCGGGAGTCGCACATGATAATCGAGTGGGTATATCTGACTACAATAACTCTCGCATGGATTCAATAAGCTTCCAGCATCCGTTGGTTGTTTACAGATTTCCATTCGTGGTTGGGACTTATTTAGCCATAAGGTGAACCTGATGCCATTAGGTTCACAGGCAGCTTTGCCAAGATGTTGTAACCCTGTTGGTTAAAACTTTCAGCATTTTTTGGGAGTATAGGCAGTTGCTCTAAGGTAAAGTTATCTACCTAAAATTTAGCAGATAATTCTCAGTTCAACATACATTTTATTTTCTTAGAATATGATATTCTTTTTTGGCTTGGTTTTGTATTAATTTTATATAAAGTAATTTATTTTCAATACCCACCTCAATAGCATTAAAATGCTTAATATGCAATTATTTGTCAAGCTTCCCTGATATTTACCCAAAGATGATCATTTATAGCCTCATTAGCTCTTCGGGCTGGACATGAGCCCGAATAAATCTCTGATTCTCAGAAAGTACTATGCTAAAAAACATAAGTAAATATTAATACATATACTATATAAGTAACATCAATATATTCACTGAAGAATTCATCTGAAAATGAAAAAAGGACGACACAAGTAAGCTACGTTGGGGCATCGGGGATGTAGGCTAAAGGAGTCGTGACAGCTAGTGTGGTTTTCCCCTGGTAGTCTTGTGTCAGGTCTGGACTTTGTGTCATTTTGCCAACTAGAAAAAGTTCTAAGGGGAGGGGAGCATTTTCTCCAAACTGTAAGCTGCTACGCCAATTGTTACAAATAACACTCCCATAACTTGCACAACTGCCAAGCTTTCCTCAAGTATTAAAGCAGCAAAAACTAAAGTTAAAATTGGCACACCCGCTCCAATAATCGCTGATCGTAAAGCACCTAATTTGCGAATACCAACATTGTTGAGGACATAACCTACTAGAGTTAGAACGCCCAAAATAAAAGCAATCAAAATAAGTTCCAGCAAATTAGAAGGCTCAACACTAATATTCAAGTTTCTTGGTAAAGGTAGCATCAAACAGATAAAGGTCAACAGGAACATGGTGCTAAAATTAACTAACGTAAAAGACACTGGATGCAGTTTACTAGCACATATCCTTGTCAAAATCACGTAGCATGCAAAAGCTAAACCAGCTAAAATACCCGTGGTGCTTCCCAGATT
Organism: Anabaenopsis arnoldii; assembly: GCF_028331025.1. Classification (NCBI taxonomy): domain Bacteria; kingdom Bacillati; phylum Cyanobacteriota; class Cyanophyceae; order Nostocales; family Nodulariaceae; genus Anabaenopsis; species Anabaenopsis arnoldii. Next base: position 67,867 of record NZ_JAQMUH010000185.1, read on the forward strand.
AAAAATACTCGTACCCATGGTACTAGAACCGCCTAAAACCATTAATTCACCGCATAAAATAGCAACCATAGCAGCAAATCGGAATCCATGAGGGCGATCGCCGAACAGTAACCATGAGAGAAATCCGCTGATCATGGGGTAGACAAAGAACAAAGCGATCGCCATTCCAGTAGCTACCTGACCAATAGCAAGGTAGATCAGCACCTGAGATACAAACAGAAAACAACCACTGGCGATCGACATCTGTAAAATTCTTTGTTTCTTCAGACTACGATTCGGAGTAGAGTTACCACCTAATGATTCCACCAGAGTTTGTATATCTTGCCATACTTGTGGATGCATCATGGGAGCCAAGAGCAACATTAGTGGCACAACTACCAGCAGACGTAGCATTAAAATTAAAAATATATTTCCCAGTGTTGGCGAAATAACTCCCTGTATCTCCAAAACTCCCAAATTGTCCTGAGGTTTAAAAAACATCCACTTGATGACTATGTTGTATAGCGATGATACGACTGTTGACAACACAACCAGCAAGAAACCGACCTGGACTGGCGAAAACCTGCGGGAGCTAAGTGACCGTCGTGATGGGGGTTTTACTTCTGGACTAGTTGCTGGTTCAGAACTAAGGGTTTTAGTCTTGGGTTCAGATAAAGTACTAGTTAATAAACTCGATTCCGTCACCTCTGGTGGTGATGGGGTTTCAGGTTCCAAAGCTTCCGTACTAGTTAATAAACTCGATTCCGTCACCTCTGGTGGTGATGGGGTTTCAGGTTCCAAAGCTTCCGTACTAGTTAATAAACTCGATTCCCTCACCTCTGGTGGTGATGGGGTTTCAGGTTCCAAAGGTTCCGTACTAGTTAATAAACTCGATTCCCTCACCTCTGGTGGTGATGGGGTTTCAGGTTCAGACACATCTCTATCGGGTAGAGAATTTGGTTTAGTCCCTAGAGATGATATTGTGTTCGACGATAAACCTAGTGTAGAAAGATCAATATTGTTACTTTCTGATAAATCTCCAGTAGAACTGGGGTCGCTGCTGCTAGTCTCGATTACTCCTGACTGTAAATGTGTCTGAGAAGAACGGGGTAGCTGTGACTCCGATGGGTGTAAAATGGCAGGAGGTGATGCTTTGACTGCTGATATAGAGATTTCCTCCATGGTTTTGACCAGTTCAGCACGCAGATGATTAATCAACTCCTGTGCCATCACTTCCCCTTGCTGCTGTTGGCTCTGCACTTGAGACAACTGTTGAGAAAGATGATTTTGATAACTTTTCAGATCCTGTTGTAAGGAGTTAAGGCTAATAATCAGGGTATCATTCAAAGTAGCAAGCATCTGTTCAACATTCTGACTGTTGTTCCCTGCTGACTGAATAGCAGGTGTTTCCTGAGAATCACCTTCTACTGATTTGCGAGCTAAACTGGCCAGTGATAATTGCAGTTGCGAAGATATATGTTTTGCTAAGGCTTCTGATAACTGACGGATTAACACTTGCTGTTCGGTGATTTGCCGTACCTTTTGTAAGTGTTCTTTTTCCTCTAATAACTGCTGAATTTCGTCAGATAAACGACTTTTATCCGCCTGAAGCCGTTTTATTTCTTCCTGTAAGGATCTGAGCACATTTTGCTGGAGACTTTCTAAGTCCTCCACTACAGCCCATAAAGCTGTCTCTGCTGCTCTGGATAGATCACCTCTAACTCGCTGGTTGTCTGGTCGCTTCTCAAATCGCCCCATTAGCTTCTCACCTCTAACACCTGGAAGATAAAGCTCCTTTTTGTCAACTGGCTTGGTACTCATACTCAGTTTCTGGATTTTGTCAGACTGGCTGAAAACTTTCGTAGAAACTGTAGACCTAAAGGTAATTTTGTCATGCTGAGTGCCCGGTTGGCAAAGTATCTAAATTTATTTATTTACATAACAGCCATACTATACTCTGTTATCTTCACTATCACAGAACTGCTTTTCATGACAGACTTATCTAAATTAACGGTTCTCTACGGAGAATTGATGACAGAAAAACATCATACCGCATATAAATACTGTTTTTTTAGCAGTAACAGTAATTCCTAACAACTTATGAGTAAGTATATTAAGACCACAGTATGAAAAAAGTTATGGGCTTGTATGTTAATTTTGTCTGAATGTATCTTGTGTGATAAGTCACATTATTAATATCTATTAAACTCGTAATCACCAGAAATTCCCAGTATAATTATCCTCTATAAACTATTTTAATCAATTAACTGTTATTCTGCAAAAACACATTCTGCTTTTGGCGTTGTAGCAACATGAGTTTGAGGTAGAAGGTAGATAAGTATCATTTGATGAACATAAATAAAGAATAATATATAGGACTCCTATTTGATTTTTGAACAAGACTCAGTACAAACGGCAATTCTTCTTACCTGTTACCTGTTCCCTATTCCCTGTTCCCTGTTCCCTACCTAGACAAATCAATTCAGAAATCAAAACGGATTTCTATATATTATAGGAATACTATATATTATAGGAATACAATCCTGGCTGTACTAAAGATGACAGCGCTCAGGATTGCAGTCACTGGAATTGTAATTATCCATGCAACTGCGATATCTTGTAAAGTGCGAAATTTAATTGATTTGGTATTTTGCACCATTCCAATACCAATCACACCGCCAACAAGAGCATGGGAGGTGGATACAGGTAAGCCTAACCGAGAGGCTAGCAGGATGGTAGTAGCGGTTGCAAGTTCGGCACAAAATCCACTACTAGGTTGTAAAGAAATTATATTTTCGCCAATGGTAGCAATTACCTTTTCACCCCACACAGCTAAACCGGCGACAATACCAGCACCACCAAGGATTAGAATCCAGATGGGGATGGTGATGCCATTAATAGGTACGCTACCAGTGAGATTAATATAGACGATAGTAGCTAAAGGAGCTATGGCATTACCCACATCATTAGAACCATGAGCAAAGGCGACAAAGCAAGCACTGAGAACTTGAAAGCGAGCGAATAGGCGTTCTACTTCTCCTCCCTGTGCTGCTAACTGTCGCCAACTAATGACCGTGAGTGCAACAGCTGCAACAGCACCTGTAAATAAGGGAATGTCATAACTGGGTAGGTTTAAACCTACTTGCTGATTTAAGTAGTTGGTCAGGGGTTCCGTTAAGGAAGGGAGAACAATTACACCGAATATAGTCAGTATAATTACACTCAACCAGGGAATCCACTGTTGCAGCTGTGCTATTGAATTTGGTTGTTGTAAAATCCAGTGCTTAATTTGACTGTAGAATAAAGCCGCAATGGCACTACTAATAATTGGTGTGCAAATCCAGCCGATGCTGACTAAGCCAATGGATGACCAATTAATTGCACTTCCTCCCCCAGCTACCCAACTAAATCCGGCGATCGCACCGACCACTGCATGAGATGAAGCTACAGGTAGACCGCGAGAGGTAGCAATTTGCAGCCACAAACCACAGGTAATTAAGACTGTGACCATACCAGTTATGTAAATTTCTGGTGTAGCAGTGAATAAAGCAGGATGAGCAATTTTCGTGGCTAAGGTTTGGGATACTTCATGCCCAAATAATACAGCGCCCGTAAACTCTAAAATTCCAGCAATAATTATTGCTTGTTTTAGGGTGATAGCTTTGGATCCTACAGAGGTTCCCATGGAGTTGGCGACATCATTAGCGCCGAGATTCCAGGCGACGTAAAAGGCTAGTAGGGCGATGAAAATTAAGGTAATGGACATTTAGGTAGGGGGTAGATGGAAAGAACACAGCGATTGTGTGATCAATCAATAGCAAGGGACTATCCTCAAATCACGAGCAGCGCTATAAATATTTTCTGCTGTTATCTTGTTTGCCCGGATTACGGATAAATTAAAATTTTGTATGTTTCTGGTGTAGGTGCGATCGCTTGTGCTACGGCTGCTGATAAATCTTGTAATGGATAGCGATCGCTAATCAAGGCTTGGACATCGATACGCCGATTAAACACAATATCCGCTGATAAACCCTGAAGCCGATAGGATGAACTGTAACTACCCATCAAGTCAATTTCCCGACGGTAAAGAATATTCGGGTTAATGGGAATTTCTACTTGATCGGGAAATTCGGCGAAGAATAGGATTTTACCACCTTTGCGGGTACATTCCAAGGCTTGAAAGAAAGCCTTATCACTGGGAACCGCTAAGAGAGTCACATCAACGCCCATCCCCCCAGTCAAGGCGTGAATTTTCCCTGGTAAATCAGGATCCCGCGCATCAAAAGCCGCATCTGCACCCACATTCAGGGCTTTCTCAATTCTCGATGGTAATAAATCAGTGGCGATCGCTTTCGCCCCAAAATACTTAACCAACATGACAAACATTAACCCAATCGGTCCTGCACCTGTTACTAGAACAGTTTGTCCCGGAGCAATTTGGGCTTTTTTCACAGCTTTGAGACAGCAGTTAGTCGGTTCTACAAAACTCGCCTCTTCAAAGCTGATCTCATCGGGAATGGGAATTAACCCCCCATTTTGGACAATATGTCCTGGAACCTTGACATACTCAGCAAAACCGCCACCGCTAGGATTAAATCCGGCTGTGGTAGAGATATTTTTATAGACATCGCACATAGAGAAATTATCATTGAGGCAGTAGGAGCAACGCATACAGGGGATATGGTGCATCACCGCTACCCGTTGTCCTACTTGCCAAGATTGTACCTGAGAACCTACAGCGGCAATAGTTCCGGCTGTTTCATGACCAAATATCCGCGGTGGTGCATACAAAGGATAACGAATTTTTTTAATATCTGACTGACACAACCCCACAACTCTCACCTGTACCAGCACCTCATCCGGTTCTAGGTTCGGGACTGGGATTTCTTCGTATGATAGTTGATTGACACCTCTAAATACTTGTGCTTTCACCTTTGTTTTTTCCCACTCATCTTTATTAGATTTAACATTTAGTCGAGCTGAAATAATCAACTGTCATCCTCCCTTTTAAGATTAAATTTTCCCAATGAAATAAAATCATGAAAAATTGACCGAGGTGGAGTGATGGTTCATCAGACATATACAGCTGATGTCTTAGTTGTAGGCGGAGGAACTGGGGGAACTGCGGCGGCCATTCAAGCAGCAAGAAGGGGAGCAAAAACCATTTTAGTCAGTGAGTTTCCTTGGTTAGGGGGAATGCTCACATCCGCAGGGGTATCTGCACCCGATGGGAATGAGTTAATGGCTTTTCAAACTGGCTTATGGGGCGCATTTTTACAAGAATTACGGCGGCGACAGCCGGGGGGATTAGATAATAGTTGGGTGAGCTTTTTTAGCTATGATCCCGGCATTGGAGCCAAGATTTTTACTGATTGGGTGGAAGAATTAGAGAATCTGCATTGGATTTCTGGACAGGTACCAAAAGAAGTATTGCAGCTGGGGAATTGTATAACTGGTGCGCGGTTTGCCGACTTCACAGTTACTGCCAAGATAATTCTTGACGGTACAGAATTGGGGGATTTATTGGCTTTAGCAGAAATACCTCACCGTTGGGGCTGGGAATTACAATCTCAGTGGGGAGAAAGCAGCGCCCCAGCGGATTTTAATTATGTCACACAAAGGTATCCGGTGCAAGCCCCTACTTGGGTGGTAGTGATGCAAGATTTTGGTGAAAGTATTGCTCCGGAAATTATCCGATCCCCCAATTATGATCCGGCCTTGTTTGCCGGTGCTTGGGATAATTATGGGGCTGAGAAGTTCTTAAATTATGGACGTTTGCCGGGTGGTCGATTTATGATCAACTGGCCTATATGTGGTAATGACTATGGCGAAGGTGTAGGAAGATTAATCGAATCAGAAGCAGATAAAAAAGAATTTTTACAAGAATGTCGCTGGCATAGCCAAAATTTTGCTCATTTTATCCAAAAAAACTTGGGTAGGCGCTATGGTTTGGCTAAGTCAGTTTTTCCGGGTAACTGTGGTGCTTTTGCCTTGCATCCTTACTACCGGGAAAGTCGCCGCTTGGTGGGGGTAACTACTGTGGTAGAACAGGATATTTTACCCATGTCTGGGGGTAGGGTCGCCCCTTTGTGTGCCGATACCATTGCTGTGGGTAATTACGCTAACGACCATCATTATCCTGGATTCAATTTACCACTGCAACCTAAATCTATATGCTGGGGGGGGCGTTGGACTGGTACACCCTTTACTGTTCCCTATGGGTGCTTGATCCCCAGAATCACAGATGGTTTATTGGTTTGTGAAAAGAATATTTCTGTATCTCACATTGCCAATGGTGCTACTAGATTACAACCTGTGGTGATGGGTATTGGTCAAGCTGCGGGAATGGCTGCAGCTATGTGTGTGGAGTTGAATTGTCAGCCGAGGGATTTACCTGTGAGACAACTGCAAATTGCTCTGTTAACAGACTTGCAAGCGCCTGGGGCTATTGTACCTTTATTTAATTTAGATATATCAGCCCAAAATCCTGCATGGATAAATTGGCAATTGTATTATTTAAATCAACCTCAAGCCTATCCATTCAGTGGAAATTACCCTATTTACTTAGAGAGTAAACAAGTGTTAACACACAGTGTAAGTTGTTTTACAGGTATTTTTCAGGGGCGAAATCAGCAGGATTACCAATTTACCATGACAACACCAGATGACTATGATGGTCAAACTTGGCAGATTGTGACCTTGCGATCGCCCATAGAGGAAAAACTACAAAGGTTAATAGATGGGCAACCCCTAACTATTTGGGGTCACTTAAATCATGCTGGTTATTGGTTAATAGCTGAAGAAGTGGACATATCCTAAACTGATTTTTTTTTCAGTAAAGCTGACTACCTTTTGAGGATTTTTCCGGAAACTCTACCAGAAAAACAGTAGTATTAGTCAGAGAGTCCTAAAATAAACATCTATTATGGGAGCTACGATTTCACTTTTGGTTCCGAGTTTGGTTTTCAGTGTATTAGCTGTTAGCTACCAGGCAAAGGCAAATCTCTCATCTGAGATGTTGTTATTTTCTTCTAGTTCGCAACAGTTCTACTCAGATTCATCTGCATATCAAGCGCGAGCTAATGACCGAGAAAAACCCATACCACACCGGGGTAGTGGGCGTATCAATAGCATAGAAGAGCAGGGTATTGATGGTTGACCGAAGAGTGGCCTATCTGTTCGGTCAGAAGTGAAAAGCACCCGGATCAAATCCTCAACAAGCCTGCGGTAATTGTCTGGTAGGGGTAAATACTGAATGATGGGATGAAGCGCTGATATGTATGTATACGGAGTGACTCTGAAGTTCAGAGTCACTTTTAAGTATGTTACCAGATAATCTGGTTAAGGCTGGAGAACTTACTTTTTGGCTTCAGCAATGGGAACCCACTCAGTGTGGAATGTTCCTTCCTTGTCAAGACGCTTGTAAGTATGTGCGCCGAAGTAGTCCCGTTGCGCTTGAGTGAGATTTTGAGGTAGGCGATCGCGGCGATAGCTGTCAAAATAATCCAAGGATGCACTAAAAGCAGGTACTGGGATACCCACTTTTGCAGCTGTCATAATCACTTCCCGCCAAGCATCTTGTCTGTCGAGAATAGTTTGCTTAAATTCGGGAGCCAACAACAGATTAGGTAATGCAGGATTTTCGTTAAAAGCCTTCTTGATTTTATTTAAGAAGCCAGCACGAATAATACAGCCACCTTTCCAAATCCGAGCCATTTCACTCAGAGTCAAATCCCATTTATAAGTCTGGGAAGCTGTAGATAACAGCGCCATACCCTGAGCATAAGAACAGATTTTAGAACAATAAAGAGCATCACGCACCTTATTGACAAAATCCTTCACATCCCCATCAAACTTAGCACTAGGACCTGTGAGGCTCTGAGATGCTGCTACCCGTTCATCTTTAATAGAAGACATAATGCGGGCGTTAACTGCTGCGGTAATTGTGGGAATAGCCACACCCAATTCCAAAGCAGTTTGTACAGTCCAACGTCCAGTTCCCTTTTGACCAGCTGCGTCAACAATTAAATCTACCAAGGGTTTCTTGGTTTCGGGGTCAACGTAAGGGAAAATATTAGATGTGATCTCAATCAAAAAGGAATTAAGTTCATCGGTGGTGTTCCACTCAGTGAACACCTCATGTAACTGACTTGCACTTAACCCAGCCACATTTTTCAGCAGGTCGTAGGCTTCTGCAATTAACTGCATATCACCATACTCAATACCGTTGTGTACCATTTTGACATAATGGCCAGAACCACCAGGGCCAATATAGGTTACACAAGGGCCATCATCGACTTGGGCGGCAATCTTGTTTAAAATTGGGGAGAGATATTCATAGGAGCTGGGTGTACCACCAGGCATAAGTGAAGGGCCATTCAAAGCGCCTTCTTCACCGCCACTCACACCCATACCAATAAACCGCAGTCCCACAGGTTCTAATTCCTGAGTCCGGCGTTCTGTATCTTCAAACCAAGAGTTACCACCATCGATAATGATATCGCCTTCATCTAGTAAAGGTTTGAGTTGGGCAATTACTGCATCTACTGGCTTACCAGCTTGCACCATCACCAGGATTTTGCGGGGGCGTTCTAATGATGCAACAAATTCTTCTAGGGTAAAGGCGGCTTTGACGTTCCTTCCTGGTGCACGCTGCGCCATAAACGCGTCGGTTTTTTCTCTGGAGCGGTTATAAACTGCAATTGGGAAGCCATTACGCTCGACGTTAAGAGCTATATTTTCACCCATTACGGCTAATCCAATCACACCAAAGCTTTGTAGTGTCATAAATTATGTTTGGCTAACTCTTGCAGATCCTTTTATCTTTAGGGTAGACCGAGATTTTGGCTGATCTCCTAAAGAAGACCTTAAGACTTGAATAAACAGTGAGAATCTATAATTAACACAAGGAAATAGTTGTTGCAACTCTCAGTATTCCAGTCAATTTTGTATACTTGTTACTTAAGTACAAAATCAGGAAATGACAATGTTAACTAAACTCGGGGAATTCCCCATCAGCTGATGGGGCGGGGTAGTTGATTAAATCAATTTCTTTCATATAGAGGATGAGTTAACCCTCTCCATTGCTTTAGACATAGTAGAAGGTCAACAAATCAAAAACAGTCAGGACAGCCTATATGAATGAATCCTTACAGGCACTACCATTATTGGTGTTACTGGTGGGTATAGCAATTGCGATCGCCATTTTCATCAAGTCTGGTTTAGAAAGCATTGGTGTTCCTGCTTTGGTTGGCTATTTAGTAGTAGGATTTGTCCTGCGCCTGATTGATCATCAATGGCATATCCTTTCCCCAGAGGGAGAAGAAATTTTTGACTTCTTGGCAAAATTAGGCATCATTATCTTACTATTCCGAGTGGGATTAGAAAGTGACCTAGCCGGACTAATCCGCCAACTTTACCGTGCCAGCATCGTCTGGGCGGGTGATGTTTTAGTGAGTGGCTCACTTGCTTTTGTTGTCTGCTACTGGTGGCTGCAACTAAGTTTAATTTCCAGTTTGTTTGTCAGTACTGCCATGACCGCTACCAGTGTAGGGGTAGCCGTTGGGGTTTGGCAGGAACAGAAAGCGACAGACTCCCCCAACGGTCAGCTAATGCTAGATGTAGCCGAAATGGATGATATTTCCGGTGTGATTTTGATGGCATTGCTGTTTGCGATCGCACCTATGTTAGAAGAGAGTGCCAACGGTTCTATCTTACCCGTTATAGTTAAAACAGCAGGAGGTTTCTTGCTGAAATCTATATTATTTGCCACTATCTGTTATGTATTTTCCAGGTATTGTGAGGAGGCAGTTACAGTTTTTCTCAGGAGAATAGAAAAACCCCCAGATCCAATGTTGACTGTTGCCAGCATTGGATTCATGATTGCTGCGATCGCTGGTTTATTGGGATTTTCCGTTGCCATCGGCGCATTCTTTGCTGGACTCGTGTTTAGCCGCGACCCTGAAGCTGTCAAATTAGATACTTCATTCAGTACACTTTATGAATTTTTTGTGCCGTTTTTTTTTATTGGTATCGGTTTGCAAATTGAACCTAACGCCTTAATAACGGCTTTCGGTCTGGGTGGCGCTCTGTTAATTGTAGCCGTACTAGGTAAAATTATTGGTGCTACAGTACCTGCTGTATTTATGAGTGGATGGGTCGGAGCGACATTACTAGGTGTGAGTTTGGTTCCCAGAGCCGAAATTACCCTAATTATCATGCAACGAGGTCTATCATTAGGAAATTGGGTAATTTCTCCACAGGTATTTGCTGCTATGGTTGTTGTATGTGGTTTGACTAGTGTCGCCACGCCTCTGATTGTGCACCGAATGTTGGAGCAATGGCCACAAACACAAACAGGAGAATGATGACAAAAATGGGTTTAAAACCCCTGATGCAATAAGGAGTAACCAAAAATGCTGGCATATATTCTAGCTTTTGTGGTTGGACTAGGTAGTTTAGCCATTTATATAACAGCTTTCTTGTTTCCGGAAATCCACCGTAAAAATGATTTTATCTGGAGTGGTGTGGGACTTTTCTATGGTTTAGTGTTATGGGTGTTTGCTCCGCACATTTCTGGAGGCTTATTACTGGGTCATATAGCTAGCGTCGCTCTGTTAGTTTGGTTTGGGTGGCAAACTTTTTCATTACGTCGCCAAGTCACCCCCCAAACAGCACAAACCCCAGTCCCCAGTGCTGAAACCATAAAAACTGGGATTCAGGAGCAAATAACTAAGTTATCTCTCCCAGATAGGCTGGCTCAGGTACAACAAAGTATTAGTAAGATATTTAGCGGCGCACAAGACAAGGGACAAGAGGCGATCGCCCAGAAAACCCCTGAAACTCCTAAGATGGAGCCAACCAACTCTACACCACCCCAGAAACCTCTAGTAGAGATTATTGATAAAACTGCGGTGACACCAGACGCACCACCAGCAGAACAAGTTCCAACCCAGGAAGTCCCAGAACCAACTCCACCAAATCCCCCACCTGCGGAAATGGTAGCTGCAGCACAACCTGAGACGGAAGAAAAACCATCGCTTCCTGCTGAGGAAATTGCACCGGATGCAGCACTTGCGCCCCCTGCGGAAGCGCCAGTAGAACAAATACCACCTACTAATCAAGCTGGTTGACTTGGATTAAACCCAAAACATGAAAGCTTCTAAGCTTTCGTGTGCTGGGTTTTACTTCATTTGTTTAAATTTATTGCTACTGGTAACTATCGAGTTTTGTGAGAACTAAAAGCAAATAATATCATTAATTTACAGCAGATTTCATCTGAGTAGATACAAGGGCGGGCAAGATGCCCACCCCACAAGATTTATGATATTAAGATGTGTACTTTATTTAAGTGCTACTACCTCTAGTAATTTGGGTGTATTTTGATTCATTTTGGCTCATCTTCCTGTATAAAAAAATAGTTAGAGTAATTTCTTAATTCAAAACTCTGCTATACTATAGTACAGATGAATTACAAGCATTTAAAATAATTAAGCCAAATTAATAATTATCAGGTTAAATAATCATGTCTAGTACACACACAGGTATTGAGTGGACTGATAAAACTTGGAATCCCACAACTGGGTGCGATAAAGTTAGTCCAGGATGTTTACATTGCTACGCAGAGGCTTTGACTAAACGGTTTCCTAATAATTTTAGAAATGGATTTAATTTAACTTTACATCCCGACAGGTTGGTAGAACCTTTAAAGTGGAGAACCCCTAGCAGAATTTTTGTCAATTCCATGAGTGACCTTTTTCACGAAGAAGTACCTCTAGATTTTATACAAAAAGTATTCAAAGTTATTGAGGCTACACCTTGGCACATATATCAAATCTTAACAAAAAGACCTGAACGTTTAGTTGAGTTAGCACCTAATTTACAATTCCATAAAAATATATGGTTGGGTGTATCCGTAGAAAATCAAAATTATGTCCACCGCGTTGATTTGCTGCGTCAAGTTGCTGCAAATGTCAGGTTTCTTTCATGTGAACCACTTTTAGGTTCATTGAACCTGAACTTAAAAAATATTGATTGGGTTATAGTTGGGGGAGAGTCAGGACAAAAACATCGTCCTATGAAAATTGAGTGGGCTGAGGATATTCGTGACCAATGTCAAAAATCTGAAGTAGCATTTTTCTTTAAGCAAGTTGGTGGAAGAACTTCTAAAGCTGGTGGTAAGTTACTAGATGGTAAAATCTGGGATGAAATGCCTAATGCTTGGCAAAAACACCATCAACAATGGGGTGTATCTCCACAGAAATTAAGAGTTAAAAAAGAAAGTTTAGGGCTTACTGCTTAGGTGGAAATGTCACTTTAACTGTATCTCCAAAGGTAATTTCTCCTTTGTATTTTCGTCTTTTATTAGCAGGTGGTTCTGCTGTGATTTTTCCTTGGGATTCGAGATTTTTCAGAGCGGCTTTGTAATTCTTCTTAATGTAGCGTTTACCTACATTATGCTGTAGATAAATTTTTTCCATGGTGATTGTTTTTCCTGCAAATTCATCTAAGAGCATTTGTTCTAATTCATCTAGAGGACGACTAAGTTCAAACAGCAATGGTTGTATAGAAGTAGCTGGGTTATATTCAAAAGATGGTACGCCTTGATTTTCTTCAGAACTCTCTTTAGCCATTATCTCTTTCATTATTTCATATCCCTTGAATTCCTTACTGACGAAAATTAAATGATGGCTTGTACGATTTCCGTTTTCATTTTTAAAACAAAAGGGTAAAACATACTTACCACCCATTTCTTGCAGAGCTTCGCATATAGCCTCTAAGATTGTTAACTCCCTTTCTCCTGGCTTGAGTGCTTGTAGTTGTAAACGTAGTTTATCTGCTCTTGTTTTTCCAAATAGTGCATTTATATGTTCTTCAACTAATGCATTACCTAACCCCATGCTAATCCGATTGTAATTAAAAAAGAAAAGGCAATCACAGCCCCAGTTTCTGACGACTGAGTTGATAAGTTCTAATGACAATCCTTTGTATCCCCAAGGATCTACAAAGAATAATGTAGGAACTAAATTTAGCTGTTTAAATGTTTGAACAATATTTTCTCCTACTTCGTAATTGATGACGTTAGGTTGATATTTTAAGTTTTGAATACCAGGAATTGCATTGATAGCTGATTGCAGAGAATTAGTATGCTGAGAATTAGCATCATTAAATAATGTCTTCAGCATATTTCGCATATCTGGGTCAGCAATTGCGGTTTCTAAAACTTTGATTGGTGTTGATTTAGAACCATTTTCATATCTACCAGGTCCAGCAAAAAGGTCGATGTAGGCAATTTGAGAACCTCTTTTTTTTGCATGTGGTATAATTACTTTCGCCCAAGCCGGTAGATATTTTTCTACAATTCTGGCTTTAATTAAAGATTGCTCTGTCTGTTCATCAAAGAAGGAATCACCAGCCATACGTAATTACTCTATGTCAAACTAGTAAATATTATAATATATAAGTTATTAATAGATGTCTAAAAAATAATGCAGTTTATTATTGAATATGATATATAGCAATCCTAAATGATTCATGAACAATTTCTGTTCCCTGTTCCCTGTTCCCTGTTCCCTTTCCTCACTGATAATTTCTCAAGTCAAATAGGATGACTATAGTTTGACTTGTTGCCAAGGTTGCAACTAATATTTTAAGAAAAGTAGCAAGAAAGCTAGGTTTAGACCTCAGCCGAAGCAGTAGGGTGTCTTTGATAGCACCATTGAAGGGTTATTTGTGGAGTCTTGAAGAATTACCCGGCTTCTAGCCCAGGAGGGTATCAAACCCACCTAATTATACTGCTAGATAAACAATGCTGGAGAAACATTAAAAAATTCTCCTAAAGCTTTGGCTTGACCTTTACTAATTGCTCTTTTCCCATTGACAACTTCGCAAACAACTCCTTTCGAGCCAATAATTCCTACTAAGTCAGATTGTTTAATTCCCTGAACATCCATTAAGTGCTTCAGAATTGCACAAGGGGACGATGCTTCAATGGGATACTGCTTGTTTTCAAATTCTTCAATAAGAGTTACTAAAAGCTCTAGTATAGCAGTTTGCTCTGGCGTACGTTGTTTACAGGCCATTAATTGCTCAACTGTTTTTAAAGCGCGATCGCATTCTTTTTCTGTGGTGATAACTTGAGGTTGATACTCTAGCAGAAGTTGACTGTAAGTGATTCTGTTAAAAGAAGTCGTCATATTCCTTTGCGCCCGCTTGGCGGCGACCCAACATTAGGAGGATTTTCCCCCGTTATCGGCGGGGACCCGTATCATGGCTTACTTCAATCCACAAAAGTAAGTATGAAAGTTAACAGTTATCAATCTAATATATTATTATATAATAATTATATCTAGTTCTCAAAAGAAAGGGTCATTTTTCCATTTATCTTTACTATATTCAGCGTGGGTTAAAAAATATTTGTAATAAACTGTTTGAATTTCATAATCAATACTCACAATGAGGCGATAGGCATTACCTTTAATAATATTGAATACTGTAAAATTGCTGACCACATCTGCTGTGGGGTAAACTTGTGCCATGATGCAGATTTCACAACTTGATACCAAGAGTTAATAGGTTCTACTGCATCTGGGTATTTACTAGCATCAGCTCGTAAGTTGCGAATGCTGATTAGGTGCATTTTGCCGGTTTATATCAAACTAGATGTTTTTTGTCTCACTTAATTTAGGTTCTCATTTTGAGAACTAATTGTCAAGGTGATTTCTCGGTATCCATGCCCATCTTCTATAATTGATGGGATAACTTGCATATATAATCATAGGCATGAGACTGTGACAGAACCTGGAAGCTACAAAGATACGGTAAACTTACCCAAGACTCAATTTGAGATGCGGGCTAACGCGATGAAGCGGGAACCCGAAATTCAAAAATTCTGGGCAGAAAATCAGATTTACGATCGCCTGTCGCAGGAAAACCCCGGCGAATTATTTATACTCCATGATGGGCCTCCCTACGCCAATGGCTCATTGCATATTGGTCATGCCTTAAATAAAATTCTCAAAGATATTATTAACCGCTACCAATTACTGAGAGGACGTAAGGTTAGATACGTCCCTGGATGGGATTGTCACGGTCTTCCTATTGAGTTGAAAGTTCTGCAAAACATGAAGTCAGCAGAACGGCAAAGTTTAACGCCTTTGACACTGCGACAAAAGGCGAAAGAGTTTGCTTTAGGTACAGTAGATGACCAACGGGAATGTTTTAAACGGTACGGTGTGTGGGGTAACTGGGAACATCCCTATCTGACTTTGAAGCCGGAATATGAAGCGGCACAGATTGGGGTGTTCGGCGATATGGTGTTAAAAGGATACATCTATCGTGGTTTAAAGCCGGTTCACTGGAGCCCTAGTTCTAAAACTGCTCTAGCTGAGGCGGAGTTGGAATACCCAGAAGGTCATGTTTCCCGCAGTATCTATGCAGCTTTCCCGGTAACAGGTCTGTCTGAGGCGGCTAAACCTGTTTTGGGTGAATTTTTACCTCATTTGTCTGTGGCTGTTTGGACTACGACCCCTTGGACTATTCCGGGGAATTTGGCTGTGGCGGTAAATGGTGATTTGAGTTATGCTGTGGTGGAGGTTTCACCCACAGACCCACCGTCGCACAGAGAGTTTTTGATTGTAGCGGCTGATTTGGTAGAGCGTTTGTCTGCTATTTTGGCTGTGGATTTGGCTGTGAGAGCCACTTTTGATGGGCAGATTTTAGAACATACTACTTATCGTCATCCTTTGTTTGACCGGGAAAGTCCCGTGGTGGTGGGTGGTGATTATATTACCACTGAGTCCGGTACTGGGTTAGTACATACTGCCCCCGGTCATGGTCAAGAGGACTATATTGTGGGTCAGCGTTATGGTTTACCTATCCTTGCTCCCGTGGATGATCATGGTAATTTTACTCAGGAGGCGGGTGGTTTTGCTGGGTTAAATGTTTTGGGTGAGGGAAATCAGGCGGTAATTGATGCTTTGACTGCTGCTGGTTCTCTGTTGAAGGAGGAAGCTTACGCTCACAAATACCCCTATGATTGGCGGACAAAAAAACCTACAATTTTTCGGGCGACTGAACAATGGTTCGCTTCGGTGGCTGGTTTTAGGGAAGCAGCTTTAAAGGCGATCGCTGGTGTAAAATGGATTCCAGCCCAAGGGGAAAATCGCATTACGCCCATGGTGGCGGAGCGTTCTGACTGGTGTATTTCCCGTCAACGGACTTGGGGTGTCCCTATCCCGGTGTTCTATGATCAAGGGACGGGGGAAGCACTGCTAAATGAGGAAACTATCAAGCACGTTCAAGGTATTATCGCTGCAAAAGGTTCTGATGCTTGGTGGGAAATGTCGGTGGAGGAGTTGTTACCGGAGTCTTACCGCCATAATGGTAAGTCTTACCGCAAGGGTACTGATACCATGGATGTATGGTTTGATTCTGGGTCTTCTTGGGCGGCGGTGGCTAAACAACGTCCAGAGTTAAGCTATCCTGCTGATATGTATTTGGAAGGTTCTGACCAACACCGGGGTTGGTTCCAGTCAAGTTTGTTGACTAGTGTAGCTGTAAATGGTGTTGCACCTTATAAAACTGTACTGACTCACGGCTTTGTTTTAGATGAACAGGGGCGAAAAATGAGTAAGTCTGTGGGGAATGTGGTTGACCCGCAAATTGTGATCAATGGCGGTAAAGACCAGAAGAAGGAACCTGCTTATGGTGCTGATGTGCTGCGTTTGTGGGTGTCTTCGGTTGACTATTCTGCTGATGTGCGTCTGGGTAGTAATATCATTAAGCAATTGGCTGATGTGAGGAACAAAATTCGCAATACAGCGCGGTTTTTGTTGGGTAGCTTAGATGATTTTGACCCGGAAACGGACGCAGTACCTCTGGATGATTTAGCAGAAATTGACCGCTATATGTTACACCGGATGACTGAGGTGTTTACAGAAGTTACCACAGCTTTTGAGAGTTTCCAATTCTTCCGCTTTTTCCAAACTGTCCAGAATTTCTGTGTGGTGGATTTATCCAATTTCTATTTAGATGTTGCTAAGGATAGGTTATACATCAGTGCGCCGAATTCTTTGCGCCGTCGCAGTTGTCAAACGGTGTTGCAAATTGCTTTGGAGAATTTAGCACGGGCGATCGCTCCGGTTTTATGTCACACTGCTGAGGATATCTGGCAATTTATCCCCTACCATACACCCTATAAGTCAGTGTTTGAATCTGGCTGGGTACAGGTAGATGAAAAATGGTTAAATCCTGATTTAGCGGAATTTTGGCAAGAATTGCGCCAAGTTCGCAATGATGTGAATAAGGTGTTAGAACAAGCTAGGGTAGAAAAAATGATTGGTTCCTCCCTGGAAGCAAAGGTTTTGCTGTACGTGAAGGATGATCAATTACGTTCCCTGGTGAAAAAACTGGATTCTGACAATGGTAATGGTATTGATGAACTGCGCTATCTGTTTATTACTTCCCAAGTGGAACTATTAGAGACTCCAGAAGCATTAGCAGATTTAAAATACAATTTGCAATCTGATAGCTGGGGAATTGGGGTAGTAGATGCGGAGGGGAAAAAATGCGATCGCTGTTGGAATTATTCTACCCATGTAGGAGAATCAGCAGAACACCCCCTACTGTGTGAGCGTTGTATCCCAGCTTTAGCAGGAGAGTTTTAATCAAATACAGAATCTCACCCCCCACCCTCAGAGGATGTCTGAGGGTGGGGTAAAACCCATGGAACCCCGTTACAACTTCTGTAATAATTCCTGAGTTAATTGATTAAATGCTTTGGAACCTGATGACTGAGGCGCATTTAAAACTACAGGTAGAAAACTATCCACAGCTTTGGCGACATTCATATCAACTGGTATTTGGGCTTTACAAATTTGTTCTACACCAAAGTCTTCAATGACGCGGTGCATTACTTGTCGATAATATCTAGCGTTGAGAAGATTAGAACTAGCCATTGTAAAGACAATTCCCAGCATTTTGATATCTATTTTGGCTTCTTGTTCGTGACTGTCCTTTAATTGACCAATACGTCGTTCTAATAGCTGGATACCAACCACAGATAAGGGTTCGGGTTTAGCGGGGAGAATGTAAAAGTCACTCGCTGCTAAAGCACTCCGGGTTAATAAATTATAGCCCGGCGCACAATCTAAAAGGATGAAATCATACTCATCACGCACTGGTTTTAAAATATTATTGATCAGGACTCTTTCAAAGCGATTCCATACAGTTTCAAAATCTTGTTCACCTAAAGCTATTGCTTGTTGGTGCAGCATTTCTGACACAACAAATTCATCATATAAGTCAATATCTCCGGGTAATAAATCTAGTCCAGGAAGATTACAAACCTGAGCTTGGATAATATCATGAATTGTCAGTTTTGCGTCTGGTTCAGGGTTGATAATTTGGTCTATTAAATATCTAAATGTTTTGCGGTGTTTGCGAAGTTTAGCAAACTCTAAAGGAGACATCATGCTAAGTGTAGCACTGATTTGGCTGTCTAAATCTAAGACAAGTACCCGCTTACCGTGATTTTGCGCTAAACAGGTGGCGATGTTGACTGTAAGGGTGGTTTTACCAACGCCGCCTTTCATATTTGCAGTAGCTATAATATATCCCATTGGTGAATTCCTCTGATGACGCGTTCCCATATTTAGGTAGGGTACACTGTTACTCAATAATTAAAACTTGTATAAAGTTAATATTTTTGGCATATTTTGGGAAACTTATTTTACAGCTTAAAATGAGGGTATGTAAATCTTTTGAGCATACAAGCTCTGTAGTCGCTGCATTTGCGCCCCTATCTGGTAAAGCAAATCACCTTTACCCAACAGGTAAGCAGCAGATGTTTCTGTCCCTCCCAGGACAATTTTTGAGTCAGCTTCGCTAGCAGTTCGCAGGGCGATTCTTCCCGGTAAGTTAGAACGGATAATGGGGGTAACAATACCCGCTTCTGGGCGCTGTGTGGCTATAATTAGATGTATACCTGCAGCTCTAGCCATTGCTCCCAAACGTTTTATACTTAATTCTAATACTTTACGGACTGCTTTTTCTGCCATAAAGTCGGCATATTCATCAAAGATGCAGACAATACGGGGTAAAGGGTGGGGGGAATTTTGATTATAGGTGATCAAATCAGGACATCTGGCGTTCTCCAATTTGTGGTAACGAGATTCCATTTCTGTAACTAATTCTTCCATGAGTTCTACAGCGCGATCGCTGTCTTTGACTACAGGAGAATATAACCAGGGGATTTGCTCAAATTCTGGGAATGTGACTCTTTTGGGGTCAACTAGTGCAATTTTCAGATGTTGGGGAGAATGATGATATAGTAAACTTAAGAGGAGCGATCGCAAAAACTCACTTTTACCGCTCCCAGTAGTACCACCTACCAAAAAGTGACAAGTATTCGCATCGGATAAATCAGCCTCTATCAAATCTCCTTCTATACTCACCCCCATAGCGATTTTTATCGGTACTGTGGGTGGTAAAAATTCCTGTTGAATATATGTTTCAAATCTAGCAACTTGACGCTGTGGACGTGGTAAATCAATGCTGACATAACCAGCTTGGGGAGCAATCAAAGGCGGTCGTTCTAAACCCAAGTGTACTTGTAAATCTGCTGATAATTTCATAATGGCATTGACTTTTACACCTAAATCAGGTTTAAGCTTCACCCTGATAAAAGCTGGACCAATCGCCGCACCCTGGTACTCCACGGGTACTTTAAAAGATTGCAGAGTATTAACTAAATCCTCCCCAATAGCATCAGCATTTACAGACTCTCCTCTATTATTTTCCCAAGTATGATCTTGAGTAACTTGATTGTCCCTGTTTTCAGGAACCACACTAAAAAAAGTCCCACACTTTTGCTGCTGGGGACAAATTTCACACAAATGAACCTGAGTTGTTACAGGTGGCCCATCGGGTTGGGGTGGTTCCCAACTCAACCATTGCTGCATCTGTAATAATTTGTAGGGAATCAGTTGATGTATTGTACTTTCTAGCTGTTCCCAAGAATATTGATATTCTTTAAACTCCGGTAAAACACAATAAACCGATGCATCCACAGCCACCTTTTTAGTTTGCCATAGCATATAACTATAAAGTGAAACCTGGGCTAATTGCGCCGATGGGTCTACAGGCTGATAGGTCTTAAATTCTACCACACACAAACGTTTTTTAGCCAAGTTAAAAACTAAGCAATCAAATTCCCCCCTCACCCGTTGCTGTCTGCCATCAGGTAAAGTAAAGTAATGCTCAAGGCTGGATTCTCCAGATATGAAAGTCTGACTAATTAAACTTTCTCCATCGCAATAACTACGATTAGCGATTAACAACTGTGCAAAGCGTTTAATCAGTCCCTGTAAGCCCTCCCAAACTTTTAATAAAATTACTACTGTATCAGGGTAGTTTTGGATTACTCTTTCTAAGTATGGGTAAAATATTAATTTATAAAATATTCCTTGCATTCTAGAGGCAACCTCCTCTATATTTAGCAAGTATGATTCTGGCTCAAATAAAGTCTGAAATTCAGGTTCTACTAAAGCTAGTTTGATCAACTCATCTGCTAATTTGTGAAAGTGGTTACCAATACCTCTAGGAGTATCAGGGGGTAAAAATATTGCTGAGTCGCCAAATTTATGATTTA
The DNA here is from genome assembly GCF_028331025.1 of Anabaenopsis arnoldii. Lineage (NCBI taxonomy): Bacteria > Bacillati > Cyanobacteriota > Cyanophyceae > Nostocales > Nodulariaceae > Anabaenopsis > Anabaenopsis arnoldii. The sequence continues at coordinate 88,496 of NZ_JAQMUH010000185.1, forward strand.
AATAAAAAAGCCGCGGACATTCAAAAGCGATTCTCACCTTAGTAGGATTTAAGGAGGGGTGAGAAGGTCTTTCTTTTACCGGTTCTGAAATATTATTTTCCATATCTAATAAACTCCGATGTACAGCAGCTAAATACACTGTATCCATAGCTGCATATTGTAATTGCTTTTCGCTCAGGGGGCGTATTCCCCAGTCGCTTGCTCCTGATTCCGCATCTACATTGACAAAGTGACAAAGTTCTGATGCTAAGGTTTTCAGTTTTAAATTAGAAACTTGCAAACGTTCACGGGTAATTTTTCTGGCTATTTTTAGGGTACAGGTAACATTAGTTGCTAGTTCTCCCCCTAAATACCTCAGGTCAAAACTAGCATTGTGAAAAACCTTTTCAATACTAGAATTAACCATGATTTGATTAATAAACTTTGTGGCTAAATGATATTGATCTAATACATCCAGAATATAAGCAGATACCCCTGTTAAATCTTTAGAGTCAGCTAACACCTGAATTAGGGATAACCGGGGATTTTGAGTGTACCAATCTGCAATTTCTGTATCTACCCATAGGAGTTTTGTAGATGCTAACTCAGATATTACATATTTAATTTCGCCTGGGTCTGTGAGGTACTGCATTAACTTTAATTAAGTAAACAAATCACTTGTTCTTTCACTTCAGCATGGGGGTTAACAATTTTTACTTTCTTTTCCTGACATAATAAATCAATTAATAGGTGAGTTTCAGTTTCTTTGAGATTGGGAAACTGACTTGCTGCTTGGGAAATTAGAATAGGGACACCCAGAAAAGCTTGGGTTGTGATGACATTTAATAAAAACTCTTTGATTGGTCTGAAATCTTGTTTAGCATTTCTATTAAAGTTGCTATCATCATTAGGTTCAGGTTTGGTAATAATTCCTAAATCTTGCAGTAAAACACATTTGTGCAATACTTTACACTCACGGATAAAGCTTTGTAATGTCTGTAAATTAATGTTTTTCTTCCCTATAAATAATTCTTGGCAAAGTGCCGAATTAACTAAAGAATGGTAAGTAGCTAAGTGATGCACTGATTGAATAGTCGGTTTAATGTGAATATGTTGAGTATTGTTAAAAATCTGGCTATAGATCTCATAAGATTTCAGTTGTGGTTTTCCTACATTACTAATTCTAATTAGGACAAGTTTCTGACATAGATTTTGCTGAACTGCTTTATCACAGGCGTTCATTACATGGAAGAAATTCATCATGTTAGAATCTTCTGTCCATACAACACCTATTTTTTGTCTACTACCACGATGTTGATAACTCAAGGAATAGCTCGCATATTTACCTGCAATCATTTTAGATTTTACGGACTGCAATTGTAATGCTTCTAATGCTTCTTGCAGCATCCGCACTAACTCAGGAGATGACAATAAGGAAATTTTACTCAATTTCCCTTGATACTTTTTATATTCTTGTTGCCATAATAATTGAAATTCCGCCCGATCTTTCTCCTCAGAATCGAAGCTCCCAGAAAAATCATTCTTTCTGACTTTAAAATTTATGGGCTGTTTTTGTGGCTGTTGTGGTAGGTCAATTAATATAGTTTGTCCAATATTCAAAAGGGAAACTTTATATTTTTGGTACTCTGACCTTCCCAACATTAACGCATTTCGGGGATTAGTTTTACCACCGGGGAAATTTTTCTCTAATAATTGAATATTTAAGGGAAAAATAGGTGATTCCGGCTGGGGTTGGGCTTGTTGATATATTGTTTGTAACTGGTAGTACCACAGTGCTTCTGCTTGTTTGAGGTCAATCTGTTTTAGGAATATTTCTCTATCGATTCTCGCTCGGTCAGATTCGGGAATATGATCCCGCGTTTGCTTCCAAGGATCTAACACTAAGGTAATTATTATGAGAAAATTGTAGATATTTTCATTATGAATAGTAGTGTTTACCCTAAATATGGATTGCGGATTAGATAAGAAATTGGGTATACTTTCTACCTGATCAAAACATAAAACAATGGGCTGAGTAGCGGTGGATATTTTACCAAAGTTAGCCAAAATCTGCTTGGCTGCATCTTCTGTGTCAATACATTGCTTAACTCTTAAAGTCTGCATTGATTCTTCACTTAAGTCATCACCTCTCAACCACTCGCAAGCGAGGGGATAAAGTTCTGGATCTGTGAGGTCATGTAGAACTCCAAAATAATGATCTGGGTTGTAAATACCAGCAGTTTGATACTTTCTTTTCAGTTGTTTAATAAATTTTTGACGATCATTTAGCAATAATTGCCAAATACTATCATTAAATGGTTTATTTTTTAAGTTTCCTTGAGTGAAGGCTGATAAATTTTTCAGCCACAGAATTAGTTGAGATTCTTGCTGTCCATCTGGTACCTGAATTAAACTGTCAACGGTAGCTCGTAAGATATGACGCCAAATATAATTATCATCTACCCAGGGAGTTATATAAGCAAAAAAAGCCTTTGGGTTGAGTTGACGCTTGACTCTACCTAAAAGATAGCTTTTACCGGAACCAGAATCACCTATAAGTAAAATTGTCCGACTACTATTATCTTTAACTACTAAATTCAGCAGGTTTTCAGTTTCTGTGATTACCTCTTGATGGATTGACTCAACCATAGAGTTTAACTCTTGACTTTGACCCCAAAAATTACCCGTCCTCAAGTTTACTAAGTCAAAGGGGTTAACTTCGCGTTTAATAATGTCGTTAATAGATGCCATAATTGATTCAGGTGAGGGAGCGAACTTGATTGATAAACTAATGTATCTATTGGTCGTTCACAATTATAAAGAACAAGGAACCACCGACGTTTTGCGGAATACCTGCATTAATTTCTTGTGTGGTGTACCGTGTAGGATCTAACAATGAACTCAATTCAATTTTGTCAGTTTTTTGCAACCGATACAGCGCCTGGTCTAGTTCATCTCGTGACAGTGGCGGTTGTAACTTCTGACGTAAGTGAAAAATGGGTAAGTAATTCCTTGTACCTAGTTCTTTATCTAACTGTTGAATAATCTGTAAAATATCTTCATCACTAAAATTAAGAGTTGTTTTTGCAGTAGTAATTTCCGCTACAGCTACATTACCGCGTAAATGCTTGCGCAAAAACCGGAGGTAATTATTGAGTAAGTCTAGGCTAATATTTGCCGTTCCTGTGGGGGTGTATTCATCCCGTAAGAACTCCATTCCTCTTTCAGTTAGCCACACTTGAGATTTTGTTGTTTTGATTTTGAGTTCAATTGCAATCAAACCCCGGTCATTCAGGGTTTGTAGTACGGTGTCTCGTTCAGCAGCTTTGAGTGAGGTGATTTTACTGGGGGTGATTTTACCGGATGTTTTAGCAATCTTCTGTAGTACTTTGAGTTCTTTGGCTGGAATGGGAACTTGAGTTAAATCAAGTTTGAGCAGTGCTTGACCAGGGGGGAGAATTTTAACGCTAGCAATCTCACGAGAATAGTCTACCAGCTCGCGATCGCCTAAACTCTGGCAAGTTCGTTTACTACCTTTAAAAGCACTACTAGTCAGGCTGGCTCGATAATTTATACATCCGAGCAATTTTAACAGAAACTTTAACTCATTAGTATCCATACCTGTCAGCCTGATTTGCTATTTCCTAGAAAAATTGACAGTACATATTATAACATTCAGTCTCAGTTATCTGGGAGTATAGGTAAAAAATACTTCTGAGCCTTTGATATCAAGTCCGCCTTGTGTATTCTGGGTCTGGAGGGATTAGTTATGAAAAATTAAACTAATTTAACAGTGTGCTATCAGTAAGAGCATGGTTGGTAATTAGACATATATGTAAACCCATAACCAAAGGTAGAAGTTAATGATCGTAAACAAGTTTAAAGTTTGAAGAGTATGGAAGCACATCGCTACACCTGAATAATCGCCAGTAGAAAACCTTCAATATACAATGTACAAATATTGTAAGATTATATTTACCAAACTTCTGAGAACCCTATTTTGTGTTACCTTAAAGAAATAGTATAGCAGTCAAATATACGTACGTACATATTCAAGGAACCTATGGGCAATAGTTGCTGCTTATTCAAAGTTAGTTTCATGATTGAGGAGCTTGAAAACTGGCGTAGTTTATCCTGGTATTCTGCTAGGAGACCTTTTTTTGCTCAATCTCTGCAAGTAAGTAACGAGAATTTAAGGTGAATATAGAACAATTTATTCAAAGTGCAGAAGCATTACATAGCCGTTTAGCAGATTTGTACCAAACAGCTAACGTATTACCTTGGATTCCGCCTGAACTGCTACCCCAAGCTATGAAAGAACTTTATAGTAGCTCCAAAATGGTGCGGTCAGCAGCAGAGGAACTTTATCAGCAAAATGAGGAGATGATTCAAACAAGCAATTGGCTAGAAGCTGAACGCCAACGCTACCAGAATTTATTCGACTTTGCACCAGAAGCTTATTTAGTGACTAATACCGCGGGAATCATCGAACAAGCGAATCTGTCCGCAGCTAAATTACTCAACATTTCCAGACCATTACTAGTAGGTCAAGCAATAGTTAATTTTCTCCCTCTGGAAGAAAGACAGCCCTTTCGAGGTGAACTCAGCCAGCTATACCACTCGGACAGAGTCACAAGATTAAGAGTCCGCTTACAACAAAATGAATGTGAGTATTTTGACGCAGCTTTAAAAGTGTCCGCAGTCCGTAACCCAGAGGGTAAAGTAAACTTTCTCTGTTGGCTGTTGCGTAATATCAATGAAGGTGAGAAACAGAAAACAGAAGCGATCAATTATGAGAGTGATTTGATTCATGATCGACCTGTATATAAACACCTGAAAGGAGAAAGCATTCCCCTCAATCCTTTAGTTGTTTGGTATGTACGCCAGGGCTTAGTGAAGCTCAATACTTTTTGCGAAACTGGGGAAGAAATATTCATAGGATTAGCTACCAAAGACATGATTTTTGGCTCTCACATGACCTCTCTACCCATTTATCAAGCCGTAGCCCTGTGTGATGTTGAATTAAGCTCAATTTATGTAGCAGAAATAGCAGCTAACCCAATGCTCAGTCATATGCTGTTACCAAAAATTAATCAACGCTTACAACAGACGGAATCTTTTTTAGTTATTACAGGTAAGCGTCGGGTGGAAGAAAGACTATATCATCTGTTGCAACTTTTGAAACAGGAAATAGGTGAGCCTGTACCACAAGGGACTCGCTTAAGTGTGCGATTAACTCATGAAGATATGGCTAGTGCTTGTTGTACTACTAGAGTAACAATTACCCGATTGATGGGAAAATTACAACAACAGGGTTTGATTAGTTTTGACCCCAAAAAATATATTATTTTAGGGGATTAATTATCCCTTTAGGGACAATTGATGAATTGTCCCTAAGAGGATGTTTGATAAGTTCTCCACAGGTAATTTTTATTTTAGGGAACAGGGAACAGGGAACAGGGAACAGGGAACACCGAAGGATTGGGGAACACACAAAAAACAATAAAATCCAGTCCCCTCCCCTTACAAGGGGAGGGTTAGGGTGGGGTCAAATAATATTCGATACACTAATCATGACTTGACAAACATCCTCTAAGAGGATGTCGGAGATTTCTAAATGGGGAAAAAAATAACTATTTGCCCTTTCATCTCCCTCTACTACCCGCTAGCATCAACTTTGAATCCCAAGTGTAAACGCCAATTTTGTCGGGTACTCTAGAGAATCGCCCTATGCGATAACCTCGTGATAGTTCATTAAGAACTTTACTCTTGACTTCTCGCACTTGCTGATCATCTAGTTCACCATAAAGACCATTAATGATTTGCGCCACACTGAAAACCCTCCCTGAATGTTTTTCCAAGAAATCCGAAAGAGCATCGATCAAAAATCGACCTTCAAATTCTTTAACCATGGGTATGGCATTTGTCTGGGGGATAATCTGCGGTTTCTTCGGTTTATATTTCCCGGTAGGAGAGTAACTTTTAGTTTTGTTGGACTTAACTAAACTTAACTTGAGAGTGTAGCAACCAGGTTCGTCAGGAACGACTGACCAGGCGCCCCTTTCTTTCCCCTGTGTCAGGGAGGATTGCACTCTGGCTTTAACAACTCTAAAGATGGGTGATGCTAAATCTCCATAAAGCGATCGCACAATAAAGTCTATATGACAGACAGTACCAATATGTTCTTCTAGAAGACTTTTAATAGCTTCCATGCGACTTTGAGATTGATACTCAGGTACCATGGGGATATCTGGGACTTTAATTGATTGATCTTGACTTTCTAGAGATGTTGCTGGTGCGCGAGGCTCTGTAATCTCTGTATTTTTCCCATTTAAATTCTCTGACTCTTGAAGTTCAGACCTGGCGGACTTAAGAGTCTTATCAGGTATGGATAACAACGAGTCTGTTTCAGGTGGGTAGGAAACTTCTGGAAGCATTTCAAGTTTTCCCACATCCTGAGCATCTGACCCAGAAGACCAATGAGATAACAAAGAATCTACATGATGCAGCTGCGATCGCGCCTGTGTGTATAAGGTTTCATACTCTTTAACCAGACGAGCATAGTAGTCTCGTAATTCCAACAACGGCGAGATAAAAACTTCAGGGGGTGCTGATGGTAGTCGATTATTCATAAAACTTCAAATTATCCTAAATTGACATCACTTTTATAAGTCATTGCTCTGGGTTTTGCTTTTTTAGATGACTCATGGGATTTTCTTGGTGCTTGTGGTGGCCGGCATTGTTCGCAATACAATGGACGAGGCCCAAAGGTCTCGCGTTGTGTAGTTTGGTCGCATTGCTTACAGACGAAGTGGAAAACACGAGTATGAATCTGTCTTTTATGCGCCCGAACAGTATACTCTCTAACATCAATGAACTTACTAGGCATAATCCAGAACGGTGAGTTTTATTCCTATTAATATAACTATTCAAGCAAAGGAAATGTGATCAGTGTATCTTCAATTGTAAGTTTTATTCAAGTCATTGATTGGAATCAAGTTAACTTGGGAGGAACCAATAGGTTATCTTTTTGAGATACATATAGTTAATTATCACCATTGATCTGTAGATAATTTCTATGTCTTTGGGTTACTAAATATAGAAATTAGACATATTTTGAGCAATATTTCTGACAAATCATCTGAATTGTTCAGCTTGCACTTAAGGTTATGGCTTTTGATGCTACGTGTAAAAATCTCATCCAAAACTGTCTGACAATAGCAACAAACCCTTATCTGATTCCACCTATTTTTTCATACCCAAATAGTTAGTAGCCTTAGAGAAAAACATCTCTTGAACTAGGTTTCTCAGTTTTTACCCCGACTGCGTGAACTACAAATACAGCATATTTCATCTGAGTGAGGTACACAAGGGAGGTTATGGACTCTTGTTAATTAAAGTAAATCTCAAAATCCTTCTAGCTTTGATTTTGCAGTTTCATCACCAATCTTTGTAGTTTCGTTCACAAGGAAAGGCAATAAAGCACCACCAACAATCACCGCACTATCCACAAAACTAATGGAGGTAATCTTTAAAAGGTTCCTTAATGGTGGCATAGCTAAAGCCAACAGTTGTATAATAAGAGAACCTATAATAGCAGTATTTAAGTAGGTATTATTAGGTAATCTATCTTGACTAAATATGCTGTGGTTTTCCGAACGGCAGCTAATGGTATGTAGTAGTTGTGCGGTTGTTAGGGTCATACAGGCCACAGTACTAGACCGGGATCCTGTACCATATCTGAGGATAGCATAAATGTATGCTGCTAAAGTACTCACAGATATTGTTCCCGACTCAAAGACAATTCTACCCAAGTCAGAATTTTTAATAATTGGTTCATGAGGATTTCGCGGCGGCTGACTCAATACGTCAGGTTCTGGTGCTTCCATAGCTAGGGACAAACCAGGGAAAATATCACTGATTAAATTGAGCCACAGCAGTTGAATAGCATTTAAGGGTTCACCTAAACCAGCAGCTGTAGCGGTGGTCATGACCATGATTTCGCTGAGATTGGTAGAGAGGAGGAAATGCACTGATTTTCTAATGTTGTTATAAATAGTCCGCCCCCGACTGACAGCAATGATCATAGTTTCTAGTCTGTCATCTTCTAGGACAATATCTGCCACTTCACGCGCCACATCAGTTCCTCCCTTACCCATTGCCACACCGACTTGCGCCGCCTTCAGTGCTGGCGCATCATTAATACCATCCCCGGTCATGGCCACCACTTTTCCCGCTGCTTGCAAAGCTTGGACAATTTGCAGTTTATTGCTAGGACTGATACGGGCAAAAACGTTAACTTTATCGCTGACTGCTGTCAGTTCATCGGGAGTCAGACTTTCAAGGTGGGTAGCATCCAGAATCTCTAATTGGGAATCTTGACTTAATTCTAATTCCTGAGCGATCGCATAAGCAGTGGAACTTTGATCACCAGTAACCATCACCGTCTCAATTCCAGCTTGATGAAAATCCCCAATTAATTGTTTCACACCCATTCTAATCGGGTCTGTCATCCCCACCAAACCCAGCCAAATCAGGTTGGTTTCATAATTATCAGAATTGCCATGATCAACATAGCTATAAGCTACCCCCAACACTCGCAGAGCCTTTGCAGCCAAGCGATGGTTTTCCATTTCAATTACCCGCCTGTCTTCTGCTGTTAAAGGCACAACTTGGCCATTTTTCATCCACCATTGACATAAGTTAATCATTTCGCCGGGGTTACCTTTAACTGCAATCAACTTGTGATCATTGTCAATGCGATGAATTGTACTCATAAGATTACGGTTTTCACTGCGCAGATTAGTTTCTAACAGTTCATACTTTTGTCTGAGTGCGATGACATCCACCCCAGCACTAATTGCCAAGTAAATCAAAGCATTTTCCGTGGGCGAACCTGTAACCGCATACTCACCATTATCCTGTAGAGTGACTTCACTTTCGTTGCACAGAACGGATATATGAATCAGCTTTAACAGTTCATCATTGCTGTAGGGGTTAAGATTTTCTTCCTCCACAGTAATTTGTTGAGTGGTTGTACGTATTTCCACTACCAACATTTTATTTTCTGTAATTGTCCCGGTTTTATCCAAGCAAATTGTTTGTACAGAACCCAAAGCCTCCACAGCCCTAAGACTGCGAACCAGGACATTATTCTTCCTCATCTCACGGATACCTAAAGCCAGGGTTGTGGTAGCAATTGTGGGCAAACCTTCAGGAACAGCCGCTACCGCGAGGGATATAGATGATTGCATCATTGTTAATAAACCATATCCCCGCAGCACTCCCAAACCAAAGACAAAACTACAAATTCCCATACCCAATAAAACCAGTTGATTTCCCACCTGGTCTAGTTGTCTTTCTAGCGGGGTATCTGTAGCTGTGGACTGATTCACCAGTTGTTGGATTTTGCCCATTTCTGTAAATCTACCTGTGGCCACAACCACAGCCAATCCTTGACCGCCAGTGACAAAAGTTCCTTGATAGACCATGTTCAAGCGGTCTGCTAAAGGTATATTTTCACCAGACACAGGCGCAGTAGTTTTAGTAATGGGGATGCTTTCCCCAGTCAGGGGAGATTCATCAACAATCAAGTTATCAGCTTCCATGAGTCTGGCATCTGCGGCGATATAACTACCAGATTTGAGCAATAAAATGTCTCCTATAACCACGTTCTCTGTAGGTATTTCCACCTGCTGACTATCTCGAATTACCCAAGTTAATATTTGCTCTTGACTTTGGAGAGATTGAATGATTTTTGCTGATTGGCTTTCTGTGGTGTATCCAATGAAGGCATTCAGACCCACAACACCCATAATTACCACAGCATCTATTATCCCCCCGGTAATCATGGCAATTCCGGCCGCTCCCACTAGTAAAGCTACTGGCAGAGATTTAAACTGGTCAATTAAAATATTGCTAGGGGAACGGGTCGGAATTGCAGTTAAAACATTTCGCCCATATTTACTGAGGTTTGCTATGGCAGACTCACTAGATAAACCTGATATTTTCGCAGAATTTAACCTATCTATGACTCTATCTGCTGTCATTAAATGCCAATTATCGGTGTTTTCTTGGTTGGCATCATTAATAACTAATCTCTGATTATTTAACCAACTTTCGGTTGGAGTCAAACTAGATTTTTCTTGAAATTTTCTTAAAGTTGTCTCAAGAAGTAAACCTATAGTCTGAAAGCTATGTTTATTTGTGAAAATAACCAGAATATTACTAGTTAACGAATTAGCAGAAACATAAATTATTTCTGGGTTATTACCAAGCGATCGCTCTAAATATCTTTCTAGTAATAGCGAACCATAAAGTTGATTAACCTTGTATCTAGCTCTCCCTTTAACTTTAGTGTGTATAGCCTTAATCACAGCAAAATTTGCTCCTGTAACGCCGCTAATAGCTGAGAATATTATAATTTATCTAGCAGTTTTGCATCTCCCTATCAAGTAACAATCCCCTGCATTTTCTGCCAGGGGAGTGTCAACCTGTGAATAATTTAGTTTTTTTCCTTTAGTTGAGCAGTACCTTGGCCATGAGAATTTTCTATATGTTGGTTTAAACTTTCAGCCATCTCAATGGCGACAATAATTAATTGCTCTTCCATAGCCCCATTACCGCCCTCATCACTAACTTTTGGGTAAATATGAGGGTTAGATAGCATAGCGGCCAGCAGTTGAGATGCAGTTTGTTGGAGTTGATTAAGTTGTGACACCCTTATTCCGATACTTTTTTGCTAACATTTACTAACAAATACACTCTTTAAGAGAGGGCGTATCAACCAATGCACGTAGGAAAATCCCCCGCGCACCATTTATGTCCCGGCTCATTACCCGCCCATCAGATGGAGACTTAACGAACTTAGCACCACCAAGGTTGGGGATGATTTCACCAGTCCAACTGACTGTTTTTGATGTGTACGCTTCGTTCACA